>JBOFSK010000363.1:0-15898 GCA_051651505.1 Aeromonas sp. | reverse complement strand
GTCCCTTCGTCATTGAGGGTAAACTGGCCGTTACGGGTGTAGGCGGCGCTACCATCAGGCAGCTGAACCTCAAAATAGCCACGGCCACTGATCATCAGATCAAGCGAGTTGTCAGTGGTCTGCACATTACCCTGGCTGTGGTTCTTTTGGGTGGCAACGACCTTGGCCCCGGCCCCCAGCATCAAGCCGGAAGGCAGCTCGGTATCGGCAGAGGAGCGGCCACCGGGCTGATTGATGTTCTGATAAAGCAAATCTTCGAAGATGGCCCGCGACTTTTTGAAGCCCACGGTGCTGGCGTTCGCCAGATTGTTCGAGGTGACCGAAATATTGGTCTGCTGTGCATCCAAGCCGGTTTTGCTGATCCAGAGTGCAGGATTCATAGGTAACTCCTTGATTAGCTGATACGCAGCAGCTGGGTTTGGGCCTCATCATTCTCTTCGGCCGCCTTCATTATTTTGACCTGGGTTTCAAACTGACGTTGCAACCGGATCAGGTTCGTCATCTCATCCACCACATTGACATTGCTCCCCTCAAGAGAGCCGGCAATCAGGCCAACATTGGCGGATGCGGCCTCATTTTGGCCATCCTTGCGGCGAAACAAACCATCATGGCCCTTCTCCACCGCATCAGCCGCCGGGTTGACCAACTTGATCCGCTGAAAATCTTCTCGCAAGTTGGCACCAGCACCTTCCGGCCGACCACTGATGGTGCCATCTCGGTTGATCTCCAGTTTTTCCATCGGCATGGGCAACACAATAGGCTGACCTGCATCATCCACCACATTGAGGCCGGTCGAGGTCTGCAAGTTACCGGTTGAATTAACCAACAAGTTACCCATACGGGTGAAGGCTTCACCGCCTTGGGGGTCTTGTACTGCAATCCAGCCTGGGCCATCTACCGCCACATCCAGATCTCGGCCCGTGGTCATCAGCATCCCATGCTGCAGATTCTGACCAGGACGCTCGGTCATGGCGAATACCCGACTCGGCAAGCCTTCGCCGAACGCTTGCATGCTTCTGGCCTGCTCGAAATCGGACTTGAAACCTGTGGTATTGGCATTGGCGAGGTTATTACTGCGCACCGCCAGACTGTTCATGGTCTCTTTTGCCCCGGACATGGCGATATAAAGCAGGTTATCCATCGTATTCTCCGTCAAACAGATGACTCTGCCCGATCTTGCAAATTAAGTGCCAACACCCATAAAACAGGGATAACCAGCGTGAGTGGACCCCTCCCCAAAAAAAAGCGCCCATGTGGGCGCTCTGTCTGACGACGACCCTTAGCGGATCTGCATAATGCTCTGTTGCAAGGAGCTGATCACTTCCAACGAGCGGGAGTTGGCCTGATAGTTTCGTTGTGCGGTGATCAAATCCACCAATTCGTTGGTCAGGTCGACGTTGGACTGCTCCAGTGCCGATGATTTGATCGAACCGAAGGTGCCACTGTTAGCGGTACCCGGCATAGCATCGCCAGACAACAGCGAGGCCTGCCAAGAGGTATCTCCTGCCTGTGTCAGCCCTTGCGGGTTGGCAAACTTGGCAATCGCTACCATTGCAACCTTGACGGTGGTGCCGTTACTGTAGGTCGCGGCCACAATACCATCATCCCCGATTTCGACATTGGTTAAGCGGCCGACTGTCGAGCCATCCTGAGTCAATTTGTTGACTTCAAAGGCCGAGGCATACTGAGTGATCTCCCCCAGACTCAACTCCACTACCTGAGTCTGCTCTGCACCGTTAGTGATAATCCCAGCCCCTGCCATACCCAACTGTTCTGTCTTAATCACATTAGGGAGTGTGGTCGCCATCTTGCCGTCTGCGCCGAAAGTGATCGTAGCGCCTTGTGGCGCCGGATCAAGCCCATCAGCCATGGTGGGTGCGCTACCCCCTTCAATATTGATCGGCTTGTCCCCTTGATAGAGATACATCTTCCAAGTGCTCGGGTCGGCCGCTTGTGTCGGATCCGCTGGGTCCGCCTCTTTAACAAAATATTGGGTGATGGTGTGCGGCTCGCCAAGGGAGTCGTAAGCAACCACCGAGGTAGAGGATGAATAGGTGGATGAATCCTTGGGATCAAAATTAGATGGATTTGCCGGCAAAGGTTTGGTGGTCGATGGCAAATTAAAACTGGCTTCAATCTTAGTGGTCTGCACAGGTTCACCGGCCCGATCCGGAATTTGGATCGGTTTAGTCGCATTAATACTCAACGACTTCGGGGTCCCATCCTGATTGACCTCATAACCCTGCAGGAAGTGCCCTTTATTATCTACCATATAGCTATTGGTATTTAATTTGAATGCGCCCGCCCGGGTATAGCTGCGCTCAAGGCTGTCAGTGGCGCCGGAGGTCACAAAAAAGCCCTCCCCCTGGATCGCCAAATCCAGCGCATTGTTGGTAAATTGCAACGCCCCTTGATGAAATTGCTGGGCAACGGCACTGGTGGCCGCCCCGTTACCAACCTGAGTCTTGCCGCTGACAAAAATAGAGCTGGCATAGACGTCAGCAAATTCAGCTCGAGACTCTTTAAAACCCAAGGTGTTGGCATTGGCAATGTTGTTGGAGGTAACATTGAGATCTTTTTGCGCAGCATTGACGCCACTTAACGCATTATTTAACGACATAATTCAGCTCCTTAAATCAGCGATGACGATGATGAGGGGGGATTGGGATTGGTAGTGGCCTGTTTCGGGCCGGTGATTTCGAGAATATCAGTCAGTGCTATCGCACCCAGTCCTTTGAGTTTGACCAGCGTCGGTGAGCTGGCACTGCCCAAGGTGACGCTGTCGACCCGACCATAAACCAGTGCTGGCACAGTTTCTGATTTTCCGTCCGTGCTAGTACCGTGCACCGTCACTGCGTATTTACCCGCTTTGACCGGCTCACCGTCCTTATCTGTACCATCCCAACTAAAGGGCACATTACCCTGCTGTTGCCCTTCCAAAGCGAACTCTTTGATGACTTGACCAGACTCATCTTTGATAGTGACTTTCAAATTAGAGAGCTTGCCATCACCGACCGCAACGACCCCCGATAATTCGCCACCCTCTTCCAGATAACCGGTATCTGACGGGATCAACACATCCTGGCCCACCAAAGAAGAGGCTTGCAATGCCTGACTCGACATCATCACATCGTTCAAGCTCCCCATCTGGGTGGAGAGGCTATTGATCGCATCCGAGGTCGACATGGAGGTCATTTGCGACAACATTTCCGAGTTATTGACCGGATTGAAAGGGTCTTGATACGACAACTGGATCGTCATCAGTTTAAGAAACGCCTCCTGATCCAGCTCGTTATTGGCACGGCTGGCAGTGCTGTTTCTCGCGGAACTCGACCCACTCACCGAGCTACTATTGGCAATATCAACCATTAAAGCTTCCCCTTATCAGGACTTGCCGAGATTCAGCGTCTGCTGCAGCATCTTTTTGGCGGAATCCGCCACCTGTACATTGGTTTGATAACTGCGTGAGGCATTAATCATGTCAGCCATCTCTTCAACCATATTGACGTTCGGTTTAAAGATGTAACCGTCTTTATCTGCCATCGGGTGATTGGGATTAAACTCCTTGAGCAGCGGCGCCTTGCTCTCGACGATGCCCTTTACTTCTACCCCGACCGAGCTCTGCTTATCAGACATGGCCTGATCAAGCTGGGCGGCAAATACTGGCCGCCGTGCATGGTAAGTATTTTCCACACTGGAGCTGACGCTGTCGGCATTGGCCATGTTACTGGCAACCGTGTTGAGTCGCACCGACTGAGCACTCATGGCGGAGCCGGCGATGTCAAAGACCTTAAACAAACTCATCACTGATCTCCTTTCAGGGCCTTAAGCAGGCCGCTGATCTTGCCATTCATAAATTCCAGGGAGGTTTGATACTCCAGGCTGTTACGCAGAAAATCACTGCGCTCCTGCTGCACATCCACAGTATTGCCATCACCGGTATCCGGTTGTAACGGATTGCGATACTGCACTGTGCCGGGCGCATCCATATTCAAGGCAAAGTGTTTTTCGCTGGTGGTCGCCAGACCAAACCCCTGTTGCTGCTGCGCATCCTGTAACGCTTGGGCAAAGTTGATATCCCGGGCTTTAAAACCAGGCGTATCGGCATTGGCGATATTGCTAGACAACACCTCGGCACGTTTGGCGCGCACGCTGATTGTGTGTTGATGAACACCAAATGCCTTGTCAAATGAAAGAGCCATAGCACACCTCCTGCTGTATCCATTTCAACATGCAATAGCTGTGCCACTAGATGCAACTATTGCGTCGTGCTGGGGGGGATTACCGGGGCGAATATCACCACAGTGCCGAATCTCTTATCGTGTGTCTGAACGGGAGGATTCATGCTGATCATCAGCATCGATGGGGAGCTCCATGACAGCGGAGGTGTGGCGAAAATTAAAAAAATGAGGGAAGCCATCGCTTCCCTCATGCTAGACAGTAACGGGTCCCGCCAAGCCGTTAGCAGCAAGGCCGCTGGCGCTATTTAACCTTGTAAACAATGCCCGGATTACAGCGGATCATCTCAAATCTGTCGGTCAAACCGGCTAACGACTCCGATGCACCTAGCATCAGGTACCCGCCAGGATTAAGACTGCTGGCAAACTGGTTGAGGATCTTCGATTTCACCTCAGGTGCAAAATAGATCAGTACATTACGACAAAAGATAATGTCAAACTTACCGAGCAGACTGTAGCTCTCCAGCAAATTGATCGGGCGAAAGGTGGTCAATTTCCTGACTCGCTCCACCACTCGCATTTTATTATCACCATGGGGTTCAAAAAACATTTTCTGGCGCTCGGGTGACAAGCCACGGGCCATTGCCAGGCTGTCATACACCCCTTCCTTACACTGGTTAAGCATGGTTGTCGAAATATCCGTCCCCACAATCTGCACGCTACCAGGTAAGCTGCCCGGCTTTTTTATCTGCTGCTCCAGTGCCGCCATCGCAATAGAGTAAGGCTCTTGCCCGGATGATGATGCCGCAGACCAGATCTTGATAGGTCGACCACTTTTACCCAGTTCAGGGAAAATCTTGTCAGTAAGCAACTGAAACGGGTAGGCATCACGAAACCAGAGGGTCTCGTTAGTGGTCATGGCATCCACCACGGCCATTTTCAGATCACGCTCTCGCACACTCATGGCGCGGGTAACCAGCTCAGACAGACTCGCTATGCCAAACTGTGTCATCAAGGGAGAAAGACGACTTTTCACCAGATACTGTTTGTTATCACCCAGCACAATCCCGCTCTGTTGGGCGAGAAAGTGGCTGAATTGTTTATATAAGTCGTCCGAAAGAGTCTTCATTCAGTCATTCTTCTTTAATACTAGAGTGCATTTTGTACAGCTTTGGCTAATTCATCCGGTTGGAACTTAGCGATAAAGTCGTTAGCCCCCACTTTCTGCACCATCGCCTGATTGAACACACCACTGAGGGAGGTGTGCAGAATAACATGCAAATCTTTCAGATTTTGATTATTGCGGATCTCGGCAGTAAAGGTATAGCCATCCATTTCCGGCATTTCGATATCAGATATCACCAATGCTATCTGATCCTTGATAGGACCATTTTTCGCCATTTCCAACAGCATGTTCAGTGCTTCGCGGCCATCTTTTGCCAGCATACACTCAACCCCAATGGTCGCCAGGGCACGCTGCACCTGTTTACGGGCAACCGAGGAGTCATCGGCAACCAACACCGGACGTCCCAACGTCGGATGAGTGGCACTGGCATCGACCAGCTCTTTACTCACCTCGGTAGATACCGGTGATATTTCGTTAAGAATGCGCTCAACATCGAGGATCTCCACCAACTCATCATCCACCTCGGTAACCGCCGTCATGTAGTTGATGCGGCCTGCACCTTTGGGGGGAGGCATAATGGATTCCCAGTTCATGTTGATGATGCGCTCGACCGAATGCACCAAAAAGCCCTGAACAGAGCGATTGTACTCAGAGATAATAATGAAGCACTTGCTCAGGTCTTCGATCGGGCGCTTACCTACCGCCATGCTGAGATCGATAACAGAAATGGTTTGGCCACGAATATGGGCGACCCCGCGCACGCAAGGGTTCAACTTAGGCATCACCGTCAAGTGAGGGCATTGCAACACTTCACGCACCTTAAATACGTTGATGCCAAATCTTTGACGTCCATTGAGACGGAACAACAACAACTCCAGCCGATTTTGCCCAACTAGCTGGGTACGTTGGTTGACCGAGTCCAGGATACTGGCCATATACTCTCCCTAAAAATGCTTGGCATTAATCATGCATGCATGACGGATTACGTCAGACTATTGATGTCACCACGCACAGATTCTGACGCAATCATTGTGACATATGGTGATTCGCGTGAATAACTTATCGACCGACGAGCCAAAATGATTAACCGACTTTTTCTCATCAGCCTGTTTTTTGGCAACGTATCTCCCAGCTACGCCTCGGATATCACCACCTATCTACAAGAACAAGCGCAAGCGTTCGTTTATAGCCAGCTTGATGTTCCGTTAGATGCCAGAGTAGAGGTCACCTCCGCGACACTGGATCAACGGCTCCCACTGACCCGCTGCGAAGACCATTTGACTATCAGCTTACCCGCCAGAATGGAAATTAGAAGAAATACAACCGTTTACTTGAAGTGTGAGGACGACAAACCCTGGGATGTCTACTTACCGGTACGGGTCAGCATTCAAAAACCTTATGTCACGGTTACCGACCCCATTGCCAAGGGGAATCTGCTAACCGAACAGCAGCTGACGGTGGCCTATCAAGATCAGAGCTTAATCCGCGGTGACTATCTGACTGACACCACGAGTCTCATCGGGGTGCGTAGCAAGCGGGAAATCAAACCGGGGCAACCAATCCGTTTAAGTCAGGTGTGTGTGGTCTGCAAAGGGGATCAGGTTACCTTGACGGCACAAAACAGCCACTTCCAGATAAAAACGATGGCCCGTGCCTTGCAAGACGGTAGTTTCGGCGAGATGATCAAGTTGGTTAACATGCGATCCGGAAAAACCGTGGCAGGAAAAGTCAGTGCTGTTGGTGCGGTATCCGTCACCTTCTAGTATCAGACTGCTCGATAACTTTTTTCTAAAGTTCTGATCTGGCGCGCCGATACACAGGCAAGTAAACCTTAAAGCAGACGAAGGTAACTAGAATGTCCATTAATCATATCAATAACTTGGCGAGCAGTCGGTTACAAAACACCGCCAGCAGCCAGGGGACAAGCAGTCAGTCCGTCAGGTCATCGCCCCAACATAAAGCCGCGACGACCCAGCAGGACTCCGTCTCCTTGACCAGTGAGGCGCAGCAATTGCAAAAAATGCAACAGAATCTCAATACCGCCTCGACCGGTAATGAAAGTAAAGTCGAGCAGCTGAAAAGAGCCGTCGCCAGTGGCGAGTATCAGGTTAACAGCGAGGCAGTGGCGAAAAAGATGTTAAATTTAGAAGGCACGCTGGATAAAATACTCGGATGAACGACCTACCTTCGTTACTGCGCACCCAGGATGACAACCTGACCCGGATGCAAGGCATTCTGGAAGAGGAGTTCCACTTGCTCGAACAGCGACAGGCACTGGCCCTGCCGGCACTGAACGAGCGAAAACAGCAATTGCTTGCAGCAATAGAAACCCTGGATAAGATGCTGGCCGACATGCCAGATAAAGTAAGCCAGCTGGCTGCCCATGCTACACAAATGGCGCAGCTGAACGCCAAGCTAACTGCCTGCCAGACACAAAATGATATCAACGGTCGCCTACTGGAACTGAGTATTGTCTCCAACCGCCGCCTGGCTGGTTTTCTGAGCCAGATGCGCGATCGCAACAGCCTGACTTATGATGCCAAGGGCAATACTCGCTCTGGCACCCGCTCCTACGCCATCAAGGCCTGATCCCAGCAGGCCTTGTGCCGGGCGTTACAGCGCCAAGCGCAACAATACCTTGCCATCTGCACACCCTTTTACACTCAACACACCCTGCTCATAGCAACCAAAGCTGGCGGGCAATTCGCCGCGTGGAAAACAGATAGAGCCGGGATTCATCAGCACTTTCTCTCCTTGCCATTCCAATACCGGTAGATGAGTGTGACCACTGAGGAACAGACTACCAGCGGGCAGTGGTATCTCATCCGGATGATAGAGGTGACCGTGGCTGACAAACCAACGCCGGCCATCGATCAGTAGCTGGTTATGGGGGGCGGTAATGGGAAAGCGCAGCAGCATCTGATCCACTTCTGAATCACAGTTACCTCGCACCGCAATGATCTGTGGCGCCAAACGATTAAGGCGCTCAGCCACCGCGATAGGATCATAACCCTGTGGCAATGGATTACGGGGGCCATGATTGAGCAGATCGCCAAGCAGCAGGTAGTGATCCGGCTGCCAGGGTTCAAGCTGGTTCAGCACCTGCTCCAGCGCATGGATACTGCCGTGGATATCGGAAATGATGGCGAGTTTCATGTCATACTCCTGCGACTTACAGCGGGGCGAAATAGAGATCTTTGGTGGCGATCAGCCCTCTCAAGTTCTGCTTGGGCAGCCCCCGCAGCTGAGGGTCGACCAAGCGCACCTGATGGTAATGATAGATAGGGATAATAGGCGCCTCTTCAAGCAACAACTGCTCGGCATCTTGATACAGGGCCAGCCGATCAGATTGATCCAGGGTATCAGCCGCTCTATCCAGCAATAGATCAAATCCGGGATTACAATAACCGCTTTCGTTGCGCAGATCCTGACAGCGAAAACTGCTCAGCATGGCCGAGGGCTCGATGTAATCACCAAACAAAAAGCTTCTGGCCACCTGAAAATCACCCCGATCCTTGGCCTGCTGGTAAGCCTGCCATGTCAAACTCTTCAGCTCGACCTGCACGCCCAGCCGCTGCCACATGACAGCGATCGCCTCTGCCATCCTCTTGTGGCTCTCTGCCGCATTGTAAGTAATGCTAAACCGAAGCGGATGAGTCGTGTGATAACCGGCCTCAGCCAGCAAGGCCGTTGCTTGTTCCAGACGGGAAGGCCCATCGGACCATGCCATCGGTGGTCTGCGCCGAGGGTAATCAGGCATCTCCGGTAACAATGACCATGCCGCGGATGACCCTTGACCACTGACGGATTCAACCAGTAAACGGTGATCAATGACCATCGCCAGTGCCCGCCGAACCCGCACATCCTGCAGCTCAGGGCGCTTCAAATTGAAGGTATAAAGATAAGTGCCAAACAAGGGCAATCCCCATAGCCGCTGCGGCGCCTCTTGTTTGATCTTCTGGTAATAATCGAGAGATACCCGATTGGTCAACTGGATCTCTCCCGCCTCATAACGCAGGCGTTCGGCATCCGGGGAGGCAAGCGGCAAATAGGTGACTCGCTGGATCCGGGAATGGCGGTCATCCCAATAATGATCATTGCGCTCGGCCTCAACACGCTCATTTGGAATCCAAGCAACCAACCGATAAGCGCCATTGCTCACCAGCTTGCCAGGTTCAGTCCACTGTTTGCCATAACGGGCTATCGCCTTCTGATTGACCGGCACAAAAGGACGCTGACTAATTAATTGCAGAAAATAAGGGGTGGGTCGCTCCAGCACTATCGTCAGGATCTGATCACTTTGTGCGGTAATCCCCAGCTGGTCGAGCTCCAGTGCTCCCCCATAGATAGACTGACCATTGTTGATACCCGTGGCCAACAGCAGCGTGGCAGAAGGCGAGCCGATGGCAGGATCGAGCAGTCGACGCCAGGCATAGACGAAATCTGCGGCCACCAGCGGTTCACCCGTTGACCACTTCAGCTGAGGCCGTAAGAAAAAACGCCACACCAGCCCATCGTCACTGACTTCCCAGCGCAGGGCCTGAGCCGGGACGATCTGCCCCTGCTCATCTTCACTGACCAGTCCTTCAAACAAATCCACCAACACCGTCTCGCCAGGAAAACCGGTTCGCACCAAAGCAGGATCAAGCGACTCCGGCTCAGCACCATTGCCCTTAACCAGAGTTGACCGCTCGGTCACCGGGATCGGCGGTGCAACGGAGGTCGCATACACCCGCGGCGCGGCCAGCACCACTAGCAATAGCGGAGCAAGCCAGCACTGCGCCAGCTTGGGGAAAAAACCATCTCTCATGAAAAACCTCGATAGAACCATGGCAGAAAGGAAAGGCCGACGGCGAGCCTGATGAATGCTTGATGCCGTTCTTGTTATCCCTGAAAAGGCCCCGTATTGTATCGGGCTTGCCCCAAAGATGGCGTCTTTCAGGTGAATTTTTTCGGGAGTTTTTATGGGGTATGAGTGGTTAGCGCTCGCAGCGGCCAGTTTATGGGCTATTGCTGCTCTGATTTCAGCCAAACCGGCACGCCACTTGGGAGCATTGACCTACAGCCGCTGGCGTATGTTTCTGGTCAGCCTGATGCTCGGTACCATGAGCTTGCTCACCGGTGGCTGGCAAACCCTTCCGAGCAATGCGATCCCCTTACTGGCCATCTCCGGGCTGATCGGCATTTTTGTCGGCGATACCGCCTTGTTTATGTGCATGAATCGATTGGGGCCAAGACGCAGTGCTCTGCTCTTCTCTTGCCATGCACTATTTTCCGCCTTGTTAGGCATCTGGTTGTTTAGCGAACACCTCACAAATTGGCGACTGCTGGGCGCCATCCTGGTGTTGGCCGGTGTCATGTTGGCGATCCTGTTTGGCAGGGACACTCAGCACAGCCAATGGGAGCAGATCCGTGGCAATCTGATGCTGGGGATTAGCCTTGGTTTGACTGCCGCATTTTGCCAAAGCGTAGGAGCTATCATCGCCAAGCCGGTGATGATAAGTGGCGAGGTGGATGCGGTGAGCGCATCGGGCATCCGGATGGGCAGCGCCCTACTCGCCCACTGTGCCCTGCGGCTGGTTCGCTTGCCGCTGGCGATGCCGCTTAATCCTATCAATCGCCAGATCCTCGCCATGATTGCCACTAATGGTTTTCTGGCAATGGGGTTAGGGATGACGTTGATCCTGATGGCTTTGCGCCACGGCGAGGTGGGCATGGTGGCGATTCTCTCTGCTACCACCCCGGTGATCCTGTTACCCCTGTTGTGGTGGCACTCAGGGGAGCGGCCATCTCTTAGCGCCTGGGCCGGAGCAGTGACCGCGACCCTGGGCATGACACTGATCCTGGGCGGCAACGGTCACTAAAACCTGGCAACCAGGCCAGGAACTTCCGATTAAAACAGCGCGATTTCGTCAGCCGTCAGTTCACGATAATCTCCGGGTGCCAATGTCTCATCGAGCACCAGACTACCGATCTGCTCACGATGCAGCCTAACCACCTTGTTACCGATAGAGGCAAACATTCTTTTGACCTGATGATACTTGCCTTCATGGATTGTTAACCTGGCTTCGCGCTCACCGAGGATCTCCAGCTGAGCCGGACGGGTCTTGTCATCCTCGTTACGCAAGAATACGCCCTCGGCAAACAACTCGATGGCATCCGTGTTGACGGGATCAGCCAGCCAGACATGGTAAGTCTTGGCACACTCGTGGCGCGGAGAGGTTATACGGTGAGACCATTGACCATCATCAGTCACCAGTACCAGGCCCGTGGTATCAAGGTCAAGTCGGCCAACGACATGCAATTTGCCCATCGCAGGCTCATCAAGCAAAAAGAACACGGTCGGGTGGTCCGGATCTTCATTAGAGCACACGTAACCGACCGGTTTGTGCAGCATGAAATAGCGGTTGTGCTGACTCAGGGTCAACATCACACCGTCAAATTCAACCTGGCTCTGCTCATTAATATGAAAAGCGGGTTGTTTGACCACAATGCCATCCACCATGACCTCACCCTGGCGGATCAGCTTGCCGGCGAGCGAGCGGGTCAAATCAGAACAATCGCAAAGAAATTTATCAAGCCGCATTCGCAACCTCGGGGTCCAACAAGTAAAGGGGCGCCATTATATCGGGCGGGGGCCACAACGCCACTGTTAAGGCATGACCAATTGTCACCAGGTTACTACCCGATGTGATTATGCTGCGGTATGATGCGACTAAAGGATATTTATAATAATAAAAGTCAGGAAATCGACATGAAATCTCACACATCTCACCCGGTGATCCCGATCAACCGATTAACACCTGGGATGTATGTCACTGCCATCGCCAGCCAGACCGGTGGAATCGAAATAGATCGGACCGGCTTGGTGACAAACGTGGCGCAAATAACAGATCTGGTCCGCCAAGGCGTGCTGACGGTTGCCATCGATCTGGCCCGCAGCGAGCTCGCGGCCCCCGCAAACGACCCCGTGACCACCCCAGGTCAGAATATTAACCGCTCCCAAGTGGCGCGTCAGGCTAATAGTGAGAGGCGGGAGCTAAAGATCCGCCGTCTCTATCAGGAAGCACGTGAGCTACAAGGTAAGTTCATTCGCCACCTCAAGGCAGGGGAGCCCATCGATATCACCCCACTGGCTGAGGTGGCGGAAGAGATGGTGGACACCATGTTCACTCACGGGGATGCCATGCTCTGTCTGGCCCGTATTCGAGCCAAAGATGCTTACCTGATGGAACACTCCATGAATGTCGCCATTCTGCTGGCCAACTTTGGCCGCTATTTGGGGCTCGAACGCCCGGTGCTAAAGGAGTTAACCCTGGGCGGGCTGCTGCACGATGTCGGCAAAATCCTGACTCCGGATGAAGTGCTCAATAAACCGGGCAAGCTGACCGAGGAAGAATTTACTGTCATGCGCCAGCATGTGGTGCACAGCTATAATATTTTGAAAAAAACCCCCGGCATCACCGCCATCATGATGGAAGTCGCCGCCAATCACCATGAACGACTCGATGGCACCGGTTACCCGCGACAACTGAAGGGGGATCAACTCTCACTCTATGCTCGCATGAGCAGTCTTATCGATGTTTACGACGCCATCACGGCAGATCGCGTCTACAAAGCGGGGATGTCACCGACCCAAGCGTTTCGCATCCTGCTAAAAGGTGCGCATCAACATTTTGATGCCGAACTGGTCACCAAATTTATCAAATGCATGGGCGTCTATCCGGTGGGGACACTGGTACAACTCTCTAATCAGCGATTAGCCATCGTGATGCAGCGTAATGACTTGCAGCCTCTGAAACCCGTGGTCAAGGTGATCTATCATGCGACCCAACACCACTATCTCGAGGTGCAATTGCTAGATCTGGCTAAATCGGGCGTACAAGAAAGCATTGAGCATGCTGTCGATCCCAAAACGTTTAATATCAGCCTCGCCCACTTCGTATAATCCCCTGCTTGCTCCCCCTTAAAACTGGCGCTGACTATTGAGCCAGTGCTGGATCAAAAACTCCTCATCCAATGGCGAGAGGTCAAAGCGCAGGCTGGCCTCTTCAATAGCAGCAATATCATACTGGTGGTGCTCGCTGAGCCAGCGCACTGCCCGGCGCAAATCTTCACCATGGGGGAGTAACAGATGGTCGCTCATGGGACACCTCCGATAACCAATCCAAGGCGGCTAACCCGTTTGCCACCCATTACAACTCTAGTCAAACAATCGGTTCACTATCAATCATTACACATGCTTGTTATTTACCCTTTCTCATTGACCCGGCCGACGAAAGTTTCCATCATGAGGCAGTCCATATCGGGGCTGGTGCCACCAGCACACGACCTGCAGGAAGCAGACCATCAAGAGAGAGCAAGGATATGCCGTCGACCATTTCAGCCGTAGTTGCCCCCCTACCCCATCTTATTCGTATCACCGCAGTCAGCCTGACGCTGAGTTGGAGCCAGTTAAGCTGGAGTGCTACCTTGCCAACCGATTTGCAGTGGCATACCAATAACAGTGATCCCATCTACGCTGATCCGGCCGCCAAGCGCGGCGGAACGTTTCGCACCTTTATGACCAGCTTCCCCCTGACCCTGCGCAAATATGGTCCCGACTCCAACGGCGGGTTTGCCGGCTATGTGCGCGAGACCAACCTGCCATTGCTGAGTACTCATCCGGTCACCGGCAACCCCATGCCGATGTTGGCGAACGAATGGGCTTTCGGCGCCGACCACAAGACCCTCTATTTTCGCCTCAACCCCAAGGCGCGCTGGTCAGATGGCCAACCTGTGACTGCTGATGACTGGGTCTTTACCCTCAAGATGATGCGCAGTAAGGAGATCAATGACCCCTGGTACAACAACTACTACAGCACCCAGATAACCGACGTGACGCGCTTTGATGATCATACCCTTTCGATCACCAGCGGCAGCGAAAAGAGCCCGGAAGATCTGCTTGAATCATTGCCATTTACCCCAGAGCCGAGCCACGCCATCAAGCTCACTACCAACTGGGTCAAGGAGTACAACTGGAAGGTGCTGCCGGTCACTGGCCCCTATCAGATAGACCAGGTGAAAAAGGGCAAGTCTGTCACTTTCAAACGGGTAAACAATTGGTGGGGAGATGACGAGCGCTACTTCCAGCATCGCTTTAATCCGCAGCGGATCGAAATCAAGGTGCTCAGGGATCAGAACATCGCCTGGCAGCATTTCCTGCGCGGTGACCTAGATACCTTTGGCTTGGTTATGCCTAATTGGTGGCACGACAAAACCAACACCGCAGAGTTCGAAAAAGGCTATATCGAGCGGCGCTGGTTCTATAACCAGACCCCGCAATCACCGATGGGGCTCTACCTCAATACCGCCGATCCGCGACTGAGCGATCTCAACGTGCGACTTGGCATCCAGCACGCTCTTAACCTCGATAAAATGCTCACGACCCTACTGCGGGGTGATTACCAACGCCTCAACAGCTATGGGTCTGGCCAGGGGGATTTTACCAACAGCGAACTCAAGGCCCGTCCATTCGATCCCAAACAGGCTCGGGAATACTTTGCCAAGGCCGGTTTCAGCAAGGTCGGGCCACAGGGTATTTTGCAAAACGACAAAGGCCAGTCACTGACCCTCGCCATCACCTACACCACCGCAGAGCACGCCCAGCGGCTCACGTTGCTGCGAGAAGAGGCCAAAAAAGCGGGGCTCAATCTGGAGCTCAATCTAATGGATGCCTCGGCAGGTTTCAAATCGATGTTAGAGAAGAAACACCAGAGTGCCTGGATGGCCTGGAGCGGCGGCCGTTACCCCGCCTATTGGGAGTTCTTCCACAAGGTCAACGCCAACAAGCCCCAGACCAACAACATCATGAACATCGATGATGACGCCATCACAGCCTTGGTGGAGCAGTATGACAAGGAGTTCGACTTTGCCAAAAAGGCGGCCCTGTCACGGCAGATCCAGCAGCGGCTCTATGAGCTGGCGAGCTTTGTCCCTGCCTATCAGGTGCCCTACACCCGGGAAGGGGCATGGCGCTGGATCAAACTGCCAAAAGTACCAGCCCCCCCCAAGAGCGAGCAGCTCTACTGGCCCCTTGGGGGCGACAACAGCGGTTACAGCTATGGCGGTCTGCTGTGGATTGATGAAGAGCTAACATCCGAGACCAGGGCAGCCATCAAGAGCGGCAAAACGTTCCAGGCCGAGCCCATTATCGACACCACCTATCGCCAGCCTTGAGTGCATCAGCCCATCGAAAAAAGGCCTTAAAACAAAAGACCCCGCTAGCTAGCGGGGTCTTTGTTGGCAACCGGTGTTGCGAATGCAGCGGTGATCAGGCGCGCTTAGCCTGCTTCTCGGCGATGGCGTCAGCCACGTCGCCCGGCTCCAGTACAATACCTTCCTGATCCGGGGTCGGGAACACGGCAACACACAGCTCGTCCTGCTCCATACCGTCAACCCAGCGCTCCAGCCACACCTTGAGGGTGATGGATTGCGGCTTGCACTCAGCCCACTCGCCCTCGGCCCACGCCTGGGCGTACTCCGGGTGCGGCCATACCGGGATGCAATCTTCATCGTCGGTAGTCAGCATCATGACGCCATGCTCGTCAGTCAG
>JBOFSK010000362.1:0-5544 GCA_051651505.1 Aeromonas sp. | reverse complement strand
AAAGAATTCCAAAGCGAGATCACTGTGGTCTCCGGTGGCAAGTCCGCCAGCGCCAAGAGCCTGTTCAAGCTGCAGACCCTGGGCCTGACCAAGGGCACCAACGTGACTATCCAGGCTGATGGTCCGGACGCTCAACAAGCTGTTGAGAAGCTGGTTGCCCTGATGGACGAGCTGGAGTAATCCAGCTTTATTCCTCCCCCACAGTCGTTTTAATAGGAAGGATTATGATATCTGGCATTCTTGCGTCCCCCGGTATCGCATTCGGTAAGGCGCTTCTTCTTAAAGAAGATGAAATCGTTATCAATCAAGGCAAAATTTCTGCCGAGCAAATTGATGCCGAGATCAACCGTTTCCTTGAAGCTCGTACCAAGTCAGCTGCTCAGCTGGAAGCCATCAAAATCATGGCTGGTCGTACCTTCGGTGAGGAAAAAGAGGCCATCTTCGAAGGCCACATCATGCTGCTCGAAGATGAGGAGCTGGAAGGGGATATCAGATCCTTCATCAAAGACAACAAGGCTTCCGCTGACAAGGCCATCTATGAGGTGATCGAACAGTACGCCAAGATGATGGCGGATCTGGATGACCCTTATCTGCGTGAGCGCGCCACCGACTTCCGTGACATCGGTACCCGTCTGGTGAAGAACGTGCTGGGCATCGCCGTTGTTAACCTGAGCACCATCGACGAAGAGGTCATCCTGGTCGCTAAAGACCTGACCCCGTCTGAAACCGCTCAGATTAACCTGAAATATGTGCTGGGTTTTGTGACCGATATCGGTGGCCGTACCTCTCACACCTCCATCATGGCTCGTTCCCTCGAATTGCCTGCGATTGTCGGTACTAACGACATCACTGAGCGTGCCAAAAATGGTGACATGTTGATCCTTGATGGCATCAACAACCAGATCATCATCAATCCGACTGCTGAACAGCTGACCGAGGCCAAGAAGTTCCAGGCCCAGTTCCAGGCCGAGAAAGATGAGCTGGCCAAGCTGAAAGACTTGCCTGCTATCACCCTTGATGGTCATCAGGTCGAAGTGTGCGCCAACATCGGTACCGTCAAGGATACCGAAGGTGCCATCCGTAATGGCGCCGAAGGCGTGGGTCTGTATCGTACCGAGTTCCTGTTTATGGATCGCGATGCGCTGCCGACTGAAGACGAACAGTTCAAAGCCTATAAAGAAGTGGCCGAAGCGATGCCGGATCAGCCGATCATCGTGCGTACCATGGACATTGGTGGCGACAAAGAACTGCCGTACATGAATTTCCCGAAAGAGATGAACCCTTTCCTTGGCTGGCGTGCCGTGCGGATCTTCTTTGACCGCGCCGACATCATGAACGCTCAGCTGCGGGCCATTTTGCGTGCCTCTGCCTTTGGCAAATTGCGCATCATGTTCCCGATGATCATCTCTGTCGAAGAGTTCCGTAGCCTGAAAGCTACCGTAGAGACGCTGAAAGCCGAACTGCGTGCTGAAGGCAAAGCCTTTGATGAGTCCATCGAAGTGGGTATCATGATCGAGACTCCGGCCGCGGCTGTGATGGCTCATCATCTGGCCAAGGAAGTGGATTTCTTCAGTATCGGTACCAATGACCTGACCCAGTACACCCTGGCTGTCGATCGTGGTAACGAGATGATCTCCGCCATGTACAACCCGCTGTCACCTTCCGTCCTGACCTTGATCAAGATGGTTATTGATGCGTCCCACGCTGAAGGCAAGTGGACCGGTATGTGTGGTGAATTGGCTGGTGACGAGCGCGCCACCCTGCTGCTGCTGGGTATGGGTCTGGATGAGTTCTCCATGAGCGCCATCTCTGTACCGCGTATCAAGAAGCTTATCCGCAACACCAACTTCAATGATGTGAAGGCGATGGCTGACCAAGCACTGAGCTTTGCCACTGCCGCAGAAATCGAAGCGTGCGTAGATAACTTTATTAAGCAGAAAGCAATCTGCTAATATCGGCTGCAAAAAGCGACTAAACATCTCTAGGGGTTTTACTATGAGTCTGTTCGACAAACTGAAGAAAATGGTTTCCTCCGATAACACTGACACCAGCGGCATTGAACTGTATGCCCCGTTGTCAGGTGAAATCGTACCGATTGAAGATGTGCCTGATGTTGTCTTCGCCGAGAAGATCGTGGGCGACGGTATTGCCATCAAGCCAACCGGCAACAAGATGGTTGCTCCGTGCGATGGTACCATCGGTAAGATTTTCGAGACCAACCACGCGTTCTCTCTGGAATCTGATTCTGGTATCGAACTGTTCGTTCACTTCGGTATCGACACCGTTGAGCTGAAGGGCGAAGGTTTCACTCGTATCGCTCAGGAAGGCCAACAGGTTAAGCGTGGCGACACCATTATCGAATTCGATCTGGCCCTGCTGGAAGCGAAAGCCAAGTCTACTCTGACGCCAGTGGTCATCTCCAACATGGATGAGATCAAAGAGCTGATCAAACTGACTGGTGCTGTGACTGTGGGTGAGACCCCGATTATCCGCATCAAGAAGTAATGCCCGGCTGGCTCGTGCCAGCTGCCGCAATAAAAACCGAAGCCTTGCGCTTCGGTTTTTTTATGACCGCTATTCTGTCATGCAGGCCTGTTGAGGTGTGGGAGGAGAGGGCCTTGTCAGGCGGCTGATGAGTGAGCAACAGGAGGTGGTACTGACGCTGGTTCCATGCTCCCTCTGTGCCCTGTTCCAAGCTGAACGCTTCCCAGTCGATGGCCTGGAGATGGCAACAGCATAGTCAGGGACGGGGGGGGGCGTTGAGGCCCTCTTTACCGGACAAGCAGAGGTTAGCCAAGGGGCTTGTCGTGGTTCTCCTCTTTCTGGCAGCAGGCATAAAAAAGCCGCTCACCTTAGTGAGCGGCTTTTGTCATCTGGTCATTGCAAGCCGCTATCAGGCGGGCTGCTTGCCATCTTCTGCGGGAGGTGGCAGAGCCGCAGGGTTGGACTCCAGCTTCTGCTCTTCTCCTTGCATGTTCTTGATGTAGACATCCATCTGGTTAAAGGCGATTTCGATGCCGTGCTCGCGGAACAGTCGATCAATTTTACGGTTCAATTCATCGATGGCTGGGTTGCGATCACCCAGCTCACTGACAAAGAGGCGTAATTCGTGATCCAGGGTGCTGGCACCAAACGTCAGGAAGTAGACGATAGGAGCTGGATCTTTGAGTACCCGGCTATTTTCGTCAGCCGCTTGCTTGAGCAGGGTGCGGGTGAGCTCCAGATCCGAGCCGTATGCCACGCCGACTCGCACTATGACCCGGGTGATGGTGTCACTGAGGGACCAGTTGATCAGCCGTTCTGTCATCAGCTGCTGGTTAGGAATAATCACTTCCTTACGGTCAAAGTCAGTCAGGGTGGTGGCACGGATGCGGATCTTGGAGACGGTTCCCGAGAAGGAGCCGATAGTGACGGTGTCACCGATCCGCACTGGACGTTCAAACAGGATGATGATGCCGGAGACAAAGTTGGAGAGGATCTCCTTCATACCAAAACCGATACCGACTGACAGACCACCTGCGACCCATTGTAGCTTGTCCCACTGGACGCCCATAATGGAGAGGGCGGTCAGCGTGCCTACCCCAATGAGCAGGTAGTTAAGCATAGTGGTGATAGCATACGCGGTACCTTGAGCAAGGCGTAACCGAGAGAGCACCAGCACCTCTAACAGACCTGGCAGGTTACGCGCCAGTGACCATGCGGCACCCAGCATCATTACCCCGATAAGCACGTCGCTGAGGCTGATCGGATGGAGGATGGCATTGGCACCCGTCCCTTCACTCTTGTGCCACAGCACCATGCTGTCAAGGTATGAGAATACTGCAACCAGATCAGACCAGAGCCAGTAGAACGCCACCCCAAATACCAGCAATAACATGGTACGGGTCAGGCGCAGTGACTGCTGGCTGACATCCTCAAGGTCCATTTGTTGTTCTTCGACGGACTCCCCGCCCTCGGCATCTTCTTGGGATTTGTGTTCACGCTTGGTGACCGCTCGGCGATAAGCCAAACGGCGGGCGGCCAGCTCCAGACCACGCAAGGCGGTGCGGTAAACCAGACTCCAGATGATGATGAGGTAGAAGGATTCGATCAGGCGACCGGTTAGCTTGAGGGCGGTGTAGTAGTAGCCCAGCGCCGCCAATACGATCAGTGCCACTGGTGCCAGCGCCAGTGCGATGGCGATGAGGGACTTCTGCATGCTCGCCTCGCCCTTGATGCGGGCGCGGGAGATCGGGAACACCAGATAAGCGGCCAGCCCAAGCAGGGCCAGTGTCATGGCTTGCCCGATCACGTCGTGACCCAGGGTCGAGGGCTCCACCACCGCCTTGGTAGCGAGGACGATCAGTGGCAGCAGCGGTAACCAGAGGTAGCGCATACTGTTGCTGGTGGCCTGTAACTCCGCTTTGGGGATCCGAAAATGAGATTCGGCGATGCCCCCTGGCCGCATTACAGCCATATAGATGCTAAATAGCAGATAACTGAGCGCCAAGTTGAGGGTGATCTGGAACGTCAGTTTCGGGCTGAGCAAACCACAATAGGTGAGCAGCAGCCCCCCTGCCAAGATAAACAGGCTGCCCGGCAGGCGATGGAGCAGAGTAAACAACAGGGCCTTGGGGGTATGCCATTGGCTGTCCTGGCGGAAGCGACCCAGATCTTTGGTAATGCGCTTTTGTTGTTCGATAATCGCGGGCCGCTTCCACATCAGCAGGCCGCCGATCAGCAACAGCGGAAAGGCCAGCAGGGAGATCCCCAGCAGCGCGTCACGCCAGCTCGCCCAATCAGGCTTGAGTACCCACTCAGAGGCTTGCTTGTAAGCTTGGGCAGGCCAGCTGATAAACCATTTACTGTCGATAGGCTTGTTGCTGCTGACCCAGAAAATGTGCTGCTGCAGGGTGAATTCGATAGCAGCATTCGTGCGAGCCAACTGTTGCTGAGTCAGTTGCAGACTGATGGCGTTGGTGAGTTGGCTATCGAGCTGGCGGTTGAGCTGGTCTAGCAGGCTGATCCGGGTGTCGATCAGTTTGGCGATATTTGCTTTGTCTTCTGCGTCTACGGGCTCTTTGCTGCTGGCAATCAAATTGTCCAGATAGATGTTCTTTTGGAACAATAGATCACGTTGTTGGCTGAGTTCGAACTGGGCCAGGTGCAGATCTGCGATCTGCTCTTCCAGATTATTGACCACAATCGCAGGCGCACTTTCCAGCTGCTGGTAGAGCTGATAGAGGATGCGAGAGAGCAACAGATTGCCTTTGAGCATCTGCACCTGTTCGTTCAGGTTGCGCTCGGTCTGGATACCCCGTTCCAGCCAACTCTTGGCTTGCAGGTTTTTTTGTACCAACGAGTTGAGGTTGCCGGTGGCACTGACTAATTGTTGGCTGAGCAGGTGATTGATTTCCTGCTCTTTTTGTACCAAGGGGTTATCTTCGCTGGCCACCAGTTCTCCGGTTCGCTCAGCGGTCTTCTCGGTATCACCGAGCCGCTTGGCACTGCTCTGTCCTTGTAGCAGCTGCAGCGTCTGCTCTTCGCTGGCGAGGCGGGCACTCT
>JBOFSK010000361.1:0-4593 GCA_051651505.1 Aeromonas sp. | reverse complement strand
AACCCCTATGTGCCGACCAGCCACGCCAACGTTCGCTTCTTTATCGCTGAGAAAGAGGGTGAAGATCCTATCTGGTGGTTTGGCGGTGGCTTCGAGTTGACCCCTTTTTACCCGTTTGCCGAAGATGTACAGCGCTGGCATCAGGTCTCCGCTGATCTCTGTCAACCCTTTGGCGAGGAGGTGTACCCCGAGTTCAAATCCTGGTGCGATCGCTACTTCTTCCTCAAACACCGCAACGAGACGCGGGGGGTGGGGGGCCTTTTCTTTGACGACTTAAACCGCTGGCCTTTTGTGGACTGCTTCGCCTTTATGCAGGCGGTAGGTCGGGGTTATCTCGATGCCTACCTGCCGATCATCGAACGACGCAAGGCGCTGCCCTATGGCGAGCGTGAGCGGGATTTTCAGCTCTATCGTCGTGGCCGGTACGTGGAGTTTAACCTGGTGTATGACCGGGGCACCCTATTCGGATTGCAGACTGGCGGGCGCACTGAGTCGATTCTGATGTCAATGCCACCACTGGCGCGCTGGGAGTATGACTGGCAGCCGGAAGTGGGCAGCCCTGAGGCCTTGCTCTACACCGACTACCTCGCACCACGCGAGTGGTTGTAACCCTGGGGGCCATGACGGCCCCCTTTTTACAGGCCGATATTCGGCTTGTCCCCAGCGGGCAAAAGCCGTTAAATCATCATACTGCTCTCTGATGGAATGCCTCGATGGATCGTTATCTGGTTTTTGGCCACCCGGTGCGCCACAGCAAGTCCCCCTTCATTCATACCCTGTTTGCCAGACAAACCCAGCAAGCGCTGGAATACGGACTGGCTGAACCTGCCATTACTGAGTTTGCCGACGCGGTGCGCCGTTTTTTTGCCGAAGGGGGCAAAGGGTGCAATGTCACTGTGCCCTTCAAGGAGCAGGCGTTTGCCTTGGTGGATCAGCTAAGCCCAAGGGCCAAGCGGGCGGGAGCGGTCAATACTATCAAGCTGACCGATGATGGTGTGCTGCTGGGGGATAATACGGATGGTGCCGGGTTGGTGGCCGATCTGAAGGCCCATGGCGTGATCCTAGCTGGCAGCCGCATTTTGCTGCTTGGCGCGGGCGGAGCGGCCCGTGGTGCGGTGGCGCCTTTGTTGGCCGAGCTGCCGAATGAATTGATTATTGCCAATCGCACCCACAGTAAAGCGGAACAGCTGGCAGCTGAATTTCACGATTTGGGGTCAGTGACCGCCCAGAGCTATGAGCTGCTGGCAGGACCGTTCGATCTCATCATCAACGCTACATCTGCCAGCCTGCAAGGGGCGTTGCCGCCACTGGCGCCGGTGCTGATCCATAGCAATATCGCTATTTACGACATGATGTATGGCACCAGTGACACCGCATTTATCGGTTGGGCTAAACAGCAGGGCGCCCGTCAGACCATGGATGGGCTCGGCATGCTGGTGGAACAGGCTGCTGAAGCCTTTACCGTGTGGCGCGGAATTCGCCCAGGGACTAAACAGGTATTGAGAGAGTTAAAGCGTAATTTGGGGGCTATATGAATCAGGGCATTCTGTTTCCCGACTTGATGGAGTGGCAGGCCCACGAACGGCGTGTGCGCTTTCCCGCTCAGCAGATGGGATCACTGATAGATTGTTACATCAGCCTGCGGCGTCTGGAAAGAATGACCGGGCTGACTCTGACAAAGGAGGATGACATCGTGAGTGCCTTTGAAAGCATGCGTTTTGATATCGAAGAGTTGGCAGAAAAACGCATTGAAGAACAAGGTTTTGCCGCTGATGGTGCCATTTATATCTGATCTGTGAGTGTTGTTGACTTGGTAGTGAAATGGCGCCTGCCTGCGGTGTGCTGACTCATTAAATAGTGGATAACCGGCAAGCTGGCCACCGTTATAGACTCCTCGTGACTTTTTGATCACTTGTTTATGTTGTTGATAATAAATGGGTTTATTTTAAATTTCTTTTGTGAAACTTAGTTACATAAATTACTTTCACTTTTTGTGGCTTTGATGTAGTGTTTACTGCGTAGGGTACAGAGGTAAGATGTTCTATCTTTCAGACCTTTTATTTCACGTAATTGAATATGGCTAGATAGCTGCCCCGATGAGTTCTTCGTCGGGGTTTTTTTTGTGGGTTAAAATTAGAGTAAAGACTTTAAAAATGCGATGTGTCTGATAAAATGGCACTCATCTTGAGGCATACCTGTCATCTGGTACCCAAGATCTCGCTTCTTCTCAATATTTGAACTCATTGTTTCAGGCTGGATGGCGCCACTGCCATCCAGCCTTATTTTTACGTCTCCCAATTACATCTTGTAATTAAATTTCACAAATCATCCTTTTATTACTTTTTCGCGTACTGAAATAACCAATATGAAAGCGCTATCAAGCGACGCTCAATTTAACTGCGCTCGTAAATTAACGTGTTGGCTATATGTGTGGCAGCATGCTTGGCAGCCCACATTGGGCTGTGATGGTGGGAGATAAGAGTGGCAATCTGCGACCCTTTCAATCAGCGGAGGTGTGCTCCGCCAATTGCAAGGAAGGTGAGCGGGGTGGATTACTCCTCGGCAGGTTGGTGCTCCTCAGCTTCAGGGAGTGGATCGTCAGCACCCTTGATATACCATTCACTCAGGGTTTGCTCCAGCTTCTCCAGACCGATGTGGGAGAGGGAGGAGAATGCTGCCACCTGGATCTGCGTTCCGAGATTGGCAACTGCCTGGCGCACTTTGATAACCTGATTGTTACGTGGTCCCGGGCTTAGTTTGTCCGCTTTGGTCAGCAGCAGCATGACAGGCAGTTGGCGGTGGGAACTCCACTCCAGCATGTTCATGTCAGTCTCTTTGAGCGGGTGGCGGATATCCATCAGGATCACCAGACCTTTCAATGATTCACGGCATTGCAGGTACTCCGCCAGTGACTTTTGCCACTTGAGTTTCATTTCTAGCGGAACTTGGGCATAACCGTAGCCTGGTAGATCGACCAAGCGCTTGCCTGGTTCTAGCTCAAACAAGTTGATCAGCTGGGTGCGACCCGGTGTTTTACTGGTGCGAGCCAGGTTCTTGTGTTTGGTTAAGGTGTTCAATGCAGATGACTTTCCGGCATTGGAACGGCCGGCAAACGCGATCTCGACTCCCCCATCATTGGGTAGATGACGGATGTCGGGTGCGCTGGTCACAAAATGCACCTTATTGAAATTCAGAATTTGTGTATCCAACGTAAATTCCCCATGGAGAGAGAGGGTTATAGAGTTACTTTTTTGTAAAACGGTGTAAAATAGCGTCGTTTAAACGCGTTTATTTTAACATGCCTTCAGCGGCATGGGATCTGGAAGCCTAATAACGAAAAAGTTGGAACGCCATGAAGAACCTAGTCATTACTCTTGCTCTGATGGTTGGCGTAACGGGGATGGCACAAGCCAAGGGCGATGCCGCTGCGGGACAGACCAAGGCTGCCGTTTGTGCGGCGTGTCATGGACCGGACGGAAACAGCCTGCTTGATATAAACCCCAAACTTGCTGGTCAGCATGCATCATATATCAAAAAACAGTTAGTTGAACTGAAGGCTGCCGCTTCTGGCCAAATTGGTCGGGTTGCGCCAGTGATGGGGCCAATGGCGTTACCTTTGTCTGAGCAGGACATGGATGACTTGGCGGCTTACTATTCCAGTATGAAAGTGACTCCGCTCGCGGTGCCGGATGACGTTGTGGCTGCGGGTAAGGCTCTCTACATGGGTGGTGATATGAGCCGTGGTTTGGCGGCCTGTACCGCTTGTCATGGCCCCCGTGGTTCTGGCGTTGAGCAGGCCAAGTACCCGAGCCTGTCAGGCCAGCATCCCGCTTATATCAAGTCTCAACTTATCGCATTTCGTGCGGCGGCTCGTAATAACGACCCCAATGGCATGATGAGGGACGTTGCCAAGAAGCTGACAGATCAGGATATTGACGTATTGTCTCAATATGTCGCAGGCCTGCACTGATCATCTACCTATGGCCAGCTGGGTTGAAACGGGGAGCCTTAGCTCCCCGTTGTCTTTTGATGTGCAGGGATCTATAGAGTCGAACGAGGTCGTTTTAACGTTGATGCGGCAGGCACTGCGGGGGTGGTGAGGTCTGTAATGTCCCTGCCCGTTGTCACGTATCGATAAAACTGACGATACGACTACGCAGGATCCGGCGCGATTAGTCATATCAAGGCTGCTTAGGCGGCTTTTTTCATTGGGGTCATTAACCCGATTAGCCATTCTGTGTCAAAATACCAGCAACATGCCCAGAGGATACCGATCCTGCGGTGTTCAGTGGTCACTTTTGGCCGAGTTGGGGCGAGATCCTGTTCTTGTTCCAGCCTTACTGCTCCTCGCATCGTATCCCACCGGGTCAGATCATCCCGGGTACGGGTTCAATCCAGTTATTTTTCGGAGTTAGCCATTCATGTCTGCTAAACAACCCACTCGCAAGCCTACTGGTAAGCGCCAAGAATCTGATGTCAGTGCTCAGGAAGGTCGTGAGCGTAAGCGGGCTGCCAAGCGCAAGGGCCTGAAGGCAGGTTCTCGTCAGCAAGCCGAGCAACAAAACAATAACTCGAATAAGCAGCCCAAAGACC
>JBOFSK010000360.1:0-2770 GCA_051651505.1 Aeromonas sp. | reverse complement strand
CAAGGAAGCGCCAGGGGCCAGCAAGCGGCGTTTTACCAAGCGCAAAAGTCCGGCAGCCAGTGGCGCTCCTCGCAAGAGTGCGGGCAAGCGCACGGCCAGAAGCAAGACTGCCTGACCGCGTGAGGGGGGGGCGCTGGCGGATTGGCTGATACGCAGAAGCGGTCAGCTGAAAAAGAAAGAGAGGGGCCATGAGCCCCTCTCTCTTTTTATCGTTGTAATGGTTTGGCACCGTTTAGCCGGTGTAGACGTTCTCTTCCGGGTAGCGGATACGGGTCTCGACCGGGCGGGCCAGCATCAAGGCGAGGGTGAGGGGGCCGAGACGGCCGCAGATCATCACCAGTACCAGGATCAGCTTGCCCGGCTCGCTCAGGGCGGCGGTGATGCCGGTGGAGAGGCCCACGGTGGCAAACGCCGAGATGGTCTCGAACATGATTTTGTCGAACGGTAGATCTTCGGTCACCATCAGCAGGAACATCGCCAGCATCAACACCATGGTGCTGACGATGATGATCGCCAGTGAGCGGGTCACTATCTGGGGCGACAGGGTGCGGCCAAAGGTCGTGACATGAGGCCGCTTGGTCAAGAAGGCGCGGGTGGCCAGCAAGACTACGGCAAAGGTGGTTACCTTGATGCCGCCCCCGGTGGAGGTGGTACCGGCGCCGATAAACATCAGCATCATCAGAAACAGCAGGGCCGCCGGGGTCATCAAGCCGATGTCTATGGTGTTAAAACCGGCAGTACGGGCGCTAGCTGACTGAAAGAAGGCCGCCAGCAACTGACCACCGATGCCGGCGTTGCCGAGGGTGCCCGGGTTGTTGCGCTCCAGCAGCCAGAACATCAGGGTGCCCGTCAGTAGCAGCACCGGGGTCATCAGTAGCATCAGTTTGCTGTGTAGCTTCAGCTTGCGCCAGCGGCGGTTGCGCACCAGATCGACGATGACGGTGAAGCCAATCCCGCCGAGGATCAGCAGACCGGCGATGGTCAGGCTGATGAGGGGGTCGTCTCTATAATCCATGAGGTTGTTGGCAAACAGCGAAAAACCGGCGTTGTTGAAGGCCGACACTGCGTGGAAGAAGCTGACATAGAGGCCGTGCACCCACCCCATCTCGGGCACCCAGCGGATCGCCATGATGCCGGTGCCGATCAGCTGGGCAATAAAGGCAAACAGTACGATCCGTTTGACCAGTTGGATGATATTGACCGAGCCCTCCTGCCCTAGCGCCTCCTTGGCCAGTACCTGCTGGCGTAAGCCGACTCGCTTGCTGAAGATGGCGATCAGCAACAGGGTCATAGTCATCTGGCCCAGACCGCCGATCTCCATCAGGATCAGCAGGAAAATCTGCCCCTGCAGGGTGAAGGCGGTGCCGGTGTCCACCACCCCAAGACCGGTCACACTGATGGCCGAGGTGGCGGTGAACAGGGCGTTGACGAAGCTGACCTCGCCTTTGTGGCTGGAGGGCTGCACCAGAAAGATGGTGCCAATCAGCAGGATAATCAAAAAGCTGCCAAGGATCAGCCGAGCCTCACTCCAGCGGGCATCGCGCTCTCGATGGAGGGCGAAGGCGTAGCTGCTGCGCCAGTTGATCATAGGGTTTCGAGCCAGCGGTCGATGGCGTGCTTGTTACCCGCCAGGATCAGGATGTCCCCCAGTTGCAGCGTCATCTTGCCGGTTAACACGTTGTGCAGCACCTCACCGCGTTTGATGGCGAGCAGTTGAAAATCACTCTGCTGCAACAGATGGAGGTCGCTGAGCGCCTTGCCATTTTGTTGCAAGCCGATAACAAACTCGGTCAGCACCATGTCGTGGCCCAGCTCCAGATAGTCAAACAGCCGGTTGTCCAGCATGCTCTGGGCGACCCGGCGGCCCATGTCCCACTCCGGGTTGATCACCTTGTCGGCCCCCACTTTCTGCAGGATCTTGGCGTGGAACTTGTCGCCTGCCTTGACCCACACCTTCTTCACGCCCGCCTCTTTCAAGACGAGGGTGGTGAGGATGCTGGTCTCCAGGTTGTCACCGATGGCGACGAAGACGATGTCGAAATTGGCCAGTCCCAGCTCAGCAACGGTTGCCTCGTCGGTAGCATCCGCCACGATCACATGGTTGCAGATAGCTGCAATTTGGCGGGTCTTGCTCTCGTCGATATCGATAGCCAGTACGTCTGCATCCTGTCGCTGTAGCTCTTCGCACAGTGCGCTACCAAACAGGCCTAGGCCGATGACGGCAAACTGGTGGTCCATAGGTTGCTCCTTAACAGTTGAAGTCGCCCACTCTAAACCACTGTTATGCTGGCGAAAAGGGTTCGGGTTTTTGGTCACGGGCAACTTGAGGTAGACTGCGCCCTCGCACCAAGCCGGGATAGACAGATGAAACTGAATGCCAACGCCTCCTTGTTGAAGCTCAACACCCTTGCTCTCGATGCGCATTGCCTCTGGCTGGCCGAGGTGGAGCAGGTTGCCGATCTGGCGACCCTGCGTGCCGATCCGCAACTCAACCAGTTGCCGCGCCTTAATCTGGGCGGCGGCAGTAACATGCTCTTCACCACGGATTTCCTCGGCCTGGTGGTGCTCAACCGGCTCAAGGGGATTACCGCTGAAGATGGTGGCGATCACTGGTTGCTCCATGTGGCGGCGGGTGAAGATTGGCATCAGCTGGTGCGCCATACCTTGCAGCAGGGTTGGTTCGGGCTGGAGAATCTGGCGCTGATCCCCGGTACGGTCGGTGCGGCGCCGGTGCAGAACATCGGTGCGTATGGCGTTGAGTTGGCTGACT
>JBOFSK010000359.1:0-1095 GCA_051651505.1 Aeromonas sp. | reverse complement strand
CTCTGGAGTGATGGAGGGCTGGGCACTGGGTCCTGAGTGGGACTGGTGTCGTCTATGGCCGGCGGAGATCAGCAAGACACCAGCACCCACGCGATATAGGTGGCGAGGCTCTCTCGAGGACCGTTCCCGGACAGCTGCGCTGGATTGGCGGTGTAAAGTCCAGTCTCATAAAATGAGCAAAGGCAGCTGTCCGGGTAGTGTGTGTGTCTCGCAAGGAGCACAAAGTCGATGGTGTGGTCCTCGAGAGAGCGTTCCCCCTGCTCTAGCAGGAGGACGAGGACAGATGGATCCATAGGGAAAACGAACAAACAAAACACTGGTGTGGGAAAACGGGAAAAGAAAAACGGGGTTAAGCTCGTAGCTATCACTGTTTTAGGTCCGGTATTCTGTCACAGGTTCGTGTGAGAGAGATGGCGCAACACGGCGATTTCAAACAAAAGTTATTTTAATAATATCAATCCACAGGCTACATCCAAGAACAGAAAGGAACAGGCAGGCAGGAACACACGCAACCAAAATAACCTTAATACTGGACGAGGGAACACAGACTGAAAGGAACTTATAAAGGGTAACTAATTACATACGGACAGGTGATGGTAATGACACTTAACGAGGGAGAAACCAAGGCAGACAGTTCACAGGGGTGTGACACATACATTGATGGAAATCTTATTTAGTCAGCTTTCAGATTATGTGTAAATCTCAATTTCAGAAAATTGACCCATATGACTGGTTTTGTGGTCAATGGTCACATACACACACACACACATATATATATATATATCAGTGATGCGCGGGTCAGTGTATAAACAACCCGCACCCGACCGACGTTTTCAACTAACCCGCCCGCAACTCGGACCGCAAAAAAAAAAAGAAGAAAATATTGTACCCGACCCGCTTCCTGACCCGCATTTTTTAAAAGTAGTAAATGCTCATCGTAGCGTCATTGGGCCATAGACGTAGGAACTAGAGAACGAGTCTCGGGGAGTGATTCGTTCAGTCGCGCATGCGCAACATCCTATAGGTTCTGTTAGTTCACCTGTTAGTTCGGGTTTGAGTCGTTCGTTCATCTTATGGGGCTGTCACGTGATAAAC
>JBOFSK010000358.1:0-1897 GCA_051651505.1 Aeromonas sp. | reverse complement strand
GGCGGGCCTGGGAGGGAAGAAAATAATCCCGGGAAATAGTTGGGGGCAGACCAGGGAGGTGCTGGCTTAGGGAACTCGTAAGGGTTAGGTAACAGGAAGGGCGGGATGGGGGCCTTGTTGGTGGTCCTTCTGGAGACATGAGCTTGTTTCACTGGTGGAGTCTTGAAAATAGCCTTAGTCGTCTCTGGGGCCGACTTTTGACTGGTGAAGGACTTCGGGACAAACTCAGGAGCCATAACAGTACTGGCAGGGAGGGTGAACCCTTGGGGAACAGGGGACACAAGAATAGTCTCAGGTACTGACTTGGAAGCACTCTCCAGGGCTTCAAGGACAGACACTGGGCTTGACTCTGACATGCCCTCCCGGGCTGCAGGGACAGACACTGGGCTTAACTCTGACGTGCCCTCCTGAGTTGCAGGGACAGACACTGGGCTTGACTCCGACGTGCCCTCCTGGGCTGCAGAGAGAGACACTAGGCTTGACTCTGACGTGCCCTCCTGGGCTGCAGAAAGGGACACTAGGCTTGACTCTGACGTGCCCTCCTGGGCTGCAGGGACAGACACTGGGCTCAACTCCGTCATGCCCTCCTGGACCAGAGCAGACTTTTGAACAGTTCTAATGGGTGTGATCAAGTGAGCAGACAGCTCAGAGTCACCCTCCATTGCTCGAGGGTTTGACAAATCTTGGCAGGCATCTGCAACTGAGGCAGAAACAGTTTCAGAGAACACGACTCGACTGACAGCACCTCCTCCTTCGGTCATGACATGACTGGTCGGCAGCACCGATATGACCTTGTTTGTAGCAGGCAGATTAAGACGCTCTGGACAGGCCTCCAGGTCTGGAACCAGAACAGGCTCTAAGGACATGACATGACTGCCCTTCTTGGGCGTGACAGGATCAACCGGAGGTTCAGGTAAAGTTATATGGACAGCCACCGTTTCCTTCACTAGGGCAGAGACAACTGGTGAAGTGGGCAGCCTTGAGTGTGGTTCAACCAGGTTACATACCTCTGGGGCCACTGGATATTGGACCATCAGAGTTGGTTCCTTCAGAACCACTGGACCTTGGGCCTCCTGAATTAGGTCCACCTGGACAACTGGACTAGGGACCATCTGACTCTGGTCCTCCAAGACCATTGGAGATAGAGCTTCCTGACTCGAGACCTCCTGGACTACTGGACTTGGGCCCTCCTGACTCAGGCACACCTGGACCATTGTGCCTGGGATCTCTTGGCTTAGGCCCTCCTGGACCCTAGGACTTGGGATCCCCTGAAAGGGAATGTCAAACTGCACAACACAGGCCCTCCTTCGCTTTGGCTCCTGGGGGCACAGAAGTGTGTGATCGGCTGCTTCTAGGGTGACTGCAGCAGACGTGGCTGCCTCTGAAGTGACTGTATTTAACTTAACCACCTTTGGCGATATTGCTGCTAACTCTGCCATTTCAGGCATGACAGGATCAGTCTTGATTAGCTCTGAAATAACTGGAGCAGGCATTACTGGCCCTGGACTGGCGGGTGCGGACTCGAGTGGCCCTGGACTGGCGGGTGCGGACTCGAGTGGCCCTGGACTGGCGGGTGCGGACTCGAGTGGCCCTGGACTGGCGGGTGCGGACTCGAGTGGCTCTGGACTGGCGGGTGCGGACTTGACTGGCTCTGGACTGGCAGGAGTGGACTCAACAGAGTCTGAGACTGATGCCGTGTTCAGGGCTGCTCTCTTTCTTCTCGATTTACGCTTCTTTTTTGGAGTCAGAAGATGATCTGGGACTTGACTCAGCAAGGGTAGAGGAACAGGCAGGACTGGGCAGATGGACTCAGGGGCTGGAGCAGACACTGGAGCGGGCTCAGGGGCTGGAGCCGACACTGGAGCGGGCTCAGGGGCTGGAGCCGACACTGGAGCGG
>JBOFSK010000357.1:0-4036 GCA_051651505.1 Aeromonas sp. | reverse complement strand
ACTATTGAGCTCCCGCATCTCCACATTGAAGTAATCGGGGCACGCCGCAGAGGCCGTACCGGCCCCCAATAACAGCAACAGAGTGAACCATTTCATCGCCAAGACTCCTTTTGTTTTGTCCATCATACGCGGTTACGCCACTCACAGTTCACTCTCAATGGAGGGGAATGCCGGTCAGCCAGCCATGGCCCCACCCAATCAGCAGTGCCGTGGCAGCCAACCCCGCCCCCACGCTGATCCCGGTGCTGGTCCAGTTGGCCGCTGGGCGGAAATAGCGCTGCCGCTCACGCACCGAAATCCAGACAATGCTCACCAGCGCCCACAGCCCGATGCCGCCAAACAGCACCAGAGATCGCGCCTCGCTATTAACCAGCAGATGAGCCACCGCCCACAGCAGGGTGCCCAGCAGTTGGGGATGCACCAGCCAGCGGCGCAGATGGTTAGGCCCCTGAGCGGAGCAAAAAAGGATCAGCGCAAAGGGCATCATCACCATCATTGCCAAGGGCCCCCACTCGGGCAGGAAATAGAGCGGTATCGCGCTGGCCACACGCCAGCCCGCGATCATGCAGGCAATGGCGACAAATACCAGCAAAGCGAAGAGACCCTTATAACTACTGTCACCCAGCCGTTCGCGCAGCCGGGCCCGAGGGTGCGCGGCAAAACAGGGAAAAAGATGGATCAGGGTAAACAGCGCTACCCCCAGGATCAGCAGGAACATTCGTCTCTCCTTGTACTTGGTTCAACCACTATGCCGCAAAGGAAGGGGAGCGCCTATCAAAAGCCATGACACAGCGACAAGCCCGCAGAGGGAAGAAGATAAAAAAGCCGACCTCGATGGGTCGGCGCAAAGTGCGAAGGGCAACCGGCTTGCTCATGAACTGAGAAAGGTCACCGCACGGGGCCAAGGGATGGCAACCAAATCAGATCAACGAGGCAGCCGATAGAGCGCCGCCACGTTGCGCGCGGTCAGCTCGATATTGGTACTGGCGCTGGCCAGTGCGTCGGGCAAGGACATAGCACGGTTGACCACGGCGAACACCGCATCCAACCCGTGCTCATGCACCACACCGCAATCGTCGGTGAGGCAGCCGGAGATACCGATCACCGGCTTGCCAAACTGCTTGGCGCAGCGTGCGACCCCGATGGGCGTCTTGCCGTGAATGGTCTGGCTGTCGATACGCCCTTCACCGGTGATGACCAGATCTGCATCGGCCACTTCCTCGGCCAGCTTCAGGGCCTCAATGACAATCTGGATGCCGGGCTTGAGCTCGGCGCCGAGCAAACCGACCAGTGCAGCGCCCATGCCACCGGCAGCGCCCGCCCCCGGCATATCCTTTACCTGTTTGCCGAGCGCCAGCTCGATGCAGTCGGCGTAACGAGCGAGGTTCGCATCGAGTTGCGCCACCATCTCGGGGGTTGCCCCCTTTTGCGGACCAAACACCGCAGAAGCCCCTTTCGGGCCACAGAGCGGGTTATCCACATCACAAGCGACTTCGATAACCAGTTCACCCAGCCGCGGATCCAGACCGCTCAGATCGATGGTCGCCAGCTCACTAAGACCGCCACCACCCAACTCGATGGCAGTACCATCTGCTTTGAGCAACTTGCCGCCGAGCGCCTGGATCATGCCGGCGCCGCCGTCATTGGTGGCACTGCCGCCGATACCGAGAATGAGGTGCTTCACCCCCAGATCCAGCGCAGCCAAGATCAACTCGCCAGTACCAACGCTGGAGGTGAGCAGCGGATTGCGCTGCTCGGGCGCCACCAGATGAATGCCGGAGGCGGCGGCCATCTCGATGACGGCGCGCTCGCCATCACCGAGCAGACCGACGAAGCCCTGCACCTTGTTACCGAGCGGGGCGGTCACCTCGACCGGCAGGATCCGGCCACCGGTGGCATCCACCAAGGATTGCACCGTGCCTTCGCCGCCATCGGCCATCGGTAATTTGACATAGGTGGCGTTCGGCAGCACCTGCTTGAAACCGGCCTCGATGGCATCAGCCACCGCCATGGCGCTCAGACTCTCCTTGAATGAATCGGGGGCAATCACAATTTTCATATCAATTCCTTAAGGGGCTAACACGCCAAACATCAGGGTGGAGACGGTGGCAATGGTCAGACCGACCGCGGTTTCGTAAGGGATGAGCGTGAGCCGCTCGCCCACCCCCATGTGGACGCTGCCACCGGTGGCATGGAAGAACGAGCCGTGGGGCATGTGGTCAAGCACGGTGGCACCGGCATGGATCATTGCCGCCCCCGCCAGACCGCTGATCCCCAGTTCTATCAAGGTGGCGCTAAATACGTTGGACGCGACCACAGTACCGGCAGTGGTCGAGGCGGTTGCCAGCGACATCATGGCACCAGAGATGGGCGCCAGCAGATAGGAGGGCAGACCGGAGGCGGTCAGGCCGCTGATCAGCAGATCTTTAAGACCGGAATTGGCGATGATGCCCGCCAGGGTACCGGTACCCAGCAGCATGATGGCGACCGGCGCCATGCGGGCCAGGCCTGAAATGGCAAACTGGTTCACCTTGCCAAATTTGCCCATCATCAGGGCGCCGACCAAGCCACCAAGGGGCAGCGCAATCAAGGGATCTACTACGATACCGGCCAACGGACGCAGGGCCAGCAGCAGGATGGCCACCAGCGGCGCGCTGATGGCGGCGGCAAAGCCCGGCAACTTGGCACCGGCAAAGCTCACCACCTCATCAGCGGCAACCTTGCTGCCTTTATTGTTGAGGCGCTTGGCCAACCAGTAGGCCATCACCAGACCGCATAGACCCGGGATGATGCCCGCAGCCATCACCGAGGTGAGGGGCAGCTCGAAGGCGTCAGCCGCAGCAATGGCGTTGGGATTGGGGGACATGACATTACCCGCCTTGCCGCCACCGACCATGGCCAGCAGGATCGCCGCCTTGGAGAGATCAGCACGGCGGGCAATGGCCAGCGCGATAGGGGCGACCGTGATCACCGCCACATCCACGAACACGCCGACCGCCGTCAGGATCAAGGTCGCCAGCGCCAGCGCCAGCAGAGCCCGGGTTTCACCCAGCTTGCGGACTATGGTTTCGGCGATGGTGGTGGCGGCGCCTGATTCGATCAGCACGCCAGCCAACACACCGGCCGCCAGGATCCGCATCACCGCAGTGGTGATCCCTTGGGCGCCGCCGATCATCAGGGCCACGGTCTGGGTCAGATCGGCACCGCCAATCAGGCCACCCGCCAGGGCTCCCAGGATCATGCCGTAAGCCGGTGGCACCTTCTTCAAAATAAGGATGATGGCGATGGAGAGCGCAGCGATGGCGCCAAGGGCAGTAACCGGGATCATGACGGACACCTTGGATAAAGAGAGTGTTCGCCATTATGGTGATGCCAAACGATAAATCGTTAGACAAAGCGACAAATAACCAGCTTTAAAAGTCACTTTTTTTGTACAAAAATCCAATCACATACTCAGATTAAGCCCCAGATAAAGCTGAAACTTTTCATCTAACTTATTGAAACTTAACCCTGTTATCTGCTCAATCCGGCCCAGACGATAACGCAGAGTATTGGGGTGAATAAACAGCGCCGCGGCACAGTGATGCAGATCACAATTTTGCAAGAAATAGTGGTGCAGGGTCTTTTGCAAAGCGCCTTTCGCATCCTCCCGCGCCAAGATTTGCAGCGGGGCGCGCAGCTGATCTGCCTGCCAGGAGTCCATCAGGCTCCCCAGCAGCACCGGCAAGCGGTAATCCTCGAAGAAGTAGACCTGCTGGCGCGGCGCCTGGCGTATACCTCGGCGCAAGGTATCCCGCGCAGTTTGGTAGGATCGGGCCAACCCGTCAGTCCCGGCAACGTAATCCCCCACCGCGATACGTACCTTGAAGTGGGGAATACGGGCCAGCAACTGCTTGATCCGGCTGCGCTCCTTATCTGATTGCCAGACGCCATCGCACAACTGAGCCGGTTTGAGCACCACTATCTCATCGAGGCCATGGATCGCCACCAGATTGTCCCGCTCCGGGTTTTCCAGCTGATGAACCAGCTCCCGCAG
>JBOFSK010000356.1:0-6145 GCA_051651505.1 Aeromonas sp. | reverse complement strand
TCGAGGGTGGTGATACCACTCAGATCGAGCTGGTCGTGCTGCCACCACTGGTCGCGGCGTTGCCACAGGTCATTAACCTGCGGCGCCTGCAGCTCACCCTTTAGGATCATGACTTGAGCACCAGCGGCTTGGCATTGTGTTCGCGCAACTGGGTGATCACCGCATCGATGCCGTTCTGGCGAATGAGGCCACCCAGCTCACTCTGCTTGGCGGAGAGCAGGCTAATCCCCTCGGCCACCATGTCGAAGGCTTTCCACTCGCCGGTCTTGTTGTTTTTGCGCAGCTTGAATTCAAGGAAGATATCCGGCTTGCCGGCCTCTTTGACGCTGACATTGACGGCGGTGATGTTGCCACTGACAGCCTTGCCCGGTTCGACCTTGACGGTTTGCTTGTCAAAGTGGGCCAGTGCGTCGGCGTAGGAGCTGACCATGTACTCGGTAAAGACCTCGACAAAGGCGTCACGTTGGGCCGGGGAGGTCTGTTTGATCTGGTTACCGAGGACTTTGAAGGCGGCATAACGGTTATCGACAAACGGCAGCAGCTCTTCGCGGATGATCACTCGCAGGTGATCCGGATTGCTCTTCACCTGGGCTTGGTCAGCCTGCAAGCGAGCAAAGGTCTGTTTGGCAGCTTGATCCACCAGGGCATTGGGATCGGTAGCGGTAGCGGCCGGGGCGGACAGGGAAACAAGCATGCTGGTCATCAGACCTAGCAGCAGGGTGATTTTTTTGAACATGACTACTCCTTGTTGCTGTCTGGCGTGCTGGCAGGGGATTGGCTATAGAGGAATTTGCCAATCAGATCTTCCAGTACGATAGCCGATTTGGTGTCTTCGATCAGATCACCTTCCTTGAGCATAGTGGTGCCCATCTCTTCATCGCTAAAGCCGGGGGCTAGGCCGATATATTGTTCACCGAGCAGGCCGGAGGTCAGGATCGAGAGCGAGCTGGTTTCGGAAAACTCGCCAGCGCTCTTTTGCATCAGCAGGGTGACTTCGGGCACCTGGGTCTTTGGGTTCAGGACGATGTCGCTGACTCGGCCGACCACCACTCCACCCACCTTGATAGGAGAGCGGACTTTCAGGCCGCCGATATTATCGAACTGCGCGCGCAGGATATAGGTTTCTCCTTCCGGTTTGAAGCTTAAACCGGCCACTTGCAGGGCCAGCGCCACGACAGCGCCGATGCCGGCCAGCATAAAGGCGCCGACCAGGAATTCTACTTTGCTGAACTTCATCTTTACCTTATCCAAACATGACTGCGGTGAGTATAAAATCCAGGCCGAGCATGGCCAGGGAGGAGTGGACCACGGTACGGGTCGTGGCCTGACTGATCCCGGCCGAGGTCGGCTTGGCATCATAGCCGTTAAAGAGCGCAATCCAGGTGATCACCAGGGCGAAAATCAGGCTCTTGATGGCCCCTTGCATGATGTCATCCTGCCAGTCGACGGCTGCTTGCATGGCGGACCAGAAGCTCCCTTCATCGACCCCCAGCAAGTCCACCCCAACCAGTTTGCCGCCGAAGATACCGATCAGGCTAAACATAAAGGCCAATAGTGGCATGCTGATGACCCCGGCCCAGAAGCGGGGGGCCACCACCCGGCGCAGTGGATCGACCGCCATCATCTCGAGGCTCGAGAGTTGTTCGGTGGCTTTCATCAGGCCGATTTCTGCGGTCAGGGCCGAACCGGCGCGACCGGCAAAGAGCAGGCCGGTCACCACGGGCCCCAGCTCCCGCAGCAGAGAGAGGGAGACCAGTGGCCCCAGGCTCTGCTCGGCGCCAAAATCCTTCAATACGTTGTAACCCTGCAATGAGAGCACCATGCCGATAAACAGGCCAGAGACCAGAATGATGGCCACCGACTGCACACCCACTACGTAAAGCTGTTGCACCAGCAAGGGAAAGTGTTTGCGTGGCTCGGGTTTGCCCGCCAGCGCATGAAACAACATGATGGTGGCGCGACCGACGGAGCTGATTGCCCGCACCCCGACTCGCCCCAGCTTGCTTATTTGATCGATTAACATCACAGATCCTGTAGCAGATCGCCTGCTGGAAAATGAAACGGAACAGGACCGTCGGGCAATCCTTTGAGGAACTGCTCGACTTCGGGATTGTGCTCCTCGCGCAACTGGGCCGGCGTGCCGTGGGCCACCACCTTGCGATTGGCAATGATATAAGCGTAATCAGCGATGCTCAGCACCTCTTTCACATCGTGGGTGACGATGACGGAGGTGATGCCAAGGGCATCGTTCAGCTCTTTAATCAACTTGACCAGTACCGCCATGGTGATGGGATCCTGGCCGACAAATGGCTCGTCATACATGATGAGGTCGGGGTCAAGGGCGATGGCGCGGGCCAGCGCCGCCCGACGCGCCATGCCACCGGAGAGCTCGGATGGCATCAGTTGTGCCGCCCCGCGCAAGCCCACCGCTTGCAGCTTCATCATGACGATGGTGTGGATCAGCGCCTCCGGCAGGCCGGAGTGCTCCCGCAGCGGGTAGGCAACGTTGTCATAGACCGTCATACCGGTAAACAGGGCGCCGCTTTGAAACAGCATGCTCATCCGTTTGCGCACCTCGTACAGACGACTGCGGGAGAGGGTGGGAATATCTTCCCCGTCAAACAGAATATGGCCGGATTCCGGTTTGATTTGGCCGCCGATCAGTCGCAGCAGGGTCGTTTTTCCGATGCCACTTGGGCCCATGACTGCGGTCACCTTGCCCCGGGGAATGGTCAGGTTAATCCCGTCGTACAACAACCGGTCTCCGTGACTGAAGGTCAGATCGGAGATGGTTATCAGGTCAGTATTCACACCATTGTCCATCCGTTGTAAATGAGTTGCGAATTTTATGGGCTACGCCAGGTGTAAGCAACAATAAGGCGCAACTAATGAGCAAGCGCCTGGCGCAGTGAGGCCAGCCTTCCTGCTCACACGCAGGCTTAGGCTGCGGGAGATTTACCATCCGATTCGCTTATCCGGGCAGACTTTTTTATAATCCGGCAGCTAATTTCAGCCCGGAGCCCTGTCTTTATGTCTGTAACGCCTGAGAAAGTGTCTGAACAGTTCGATTTTCGTCGCAGTGCCCGCGCGGTGCTGGACATTGAAAAGCAAGCGATAGATGGACTCTATCAGTATCTGAACGAAGCCTTCGATAAGGCGTGCGAAATGGTGCTGCGCTGCGGGGGCAAAATTGTTGTGATGGGGATGGGCAAATCTGGACATATTGGTAGCAAGATAGCCGCGACCCTAGCCAGTACTGGTACCCCGGCTTTTTTTCTGCACCCGGGTGAAGCCAGTCATGGTGATCTGGGTATGATCTCCAGTGGCGACCTGATCATCGCCATCTCTAACTCCGGCGAGAGTGACGAGATCCTGGCTCTGCTGCCGGTGCTCAAGCGGCGCGGCATTGCACTTATCTGTATGACCGGTAATCCGGCTTCCACCATGGCCAAAGAGGCTAACGTGCACCTGTGCATCAAGGTGGAGCAGGAAGCCTGTCCGCTGGGGCTGGCCCCCACGTCCAGTACCACGGCAACCCTGGTGATGGGCGATGCGTTGGCGGTCGCCTTGCTGGAAGCGCGCGGGTTTACCGCCGATGATTTTGCCCTTTCTCATCCAGGTGGGTCGCTCGGCAAGCGCTTACTGCTGCGGGTTGCTGATGTGATGCACAGCGGTGAGCTGTTGCCCCGGGTAGGTATAGATGCCACCATCAGTGAGGCGTTGCTGGAGGTGAGCCGTAAAGGGCTGGGGATGACTGCTATCGTCCATCTGGATGGCTCATTGGCCGGGCTGTTTACCGATGGTGACCTGCGCCGTATTCTTGATCAGCAGGTGGATATTCACCACACCCCGATCAGCCTGGTGATGACGGCGCACTGCGTGACGGTGGGGCCAGACATGATGGCGGCGGAAGCGGTCAAGCTGATGGAAACCCGCAAGATTAACGGGTTATTGGTGGTAGATGGCGACAATCGCCCACTGGGCGCCTTCAACATGCACGACCTGCTAAAAGCTGGAGTAATTTGATGCAAAACGTACCGACCCTGTATGGTCCGGTGACGCGCAGCCAGTACGACAAGGCGGCGCAGATCCGCCTGCTGGTGTGTGATGTAGATGGGGTGCTCTCCAATGGCCTGATCTACATGGGAAACAACGGCGAAGAGCTGAAAACCTTTTGTACTCGCGATGGTGCCGGGATGCGAGCGCTACTCAATGCCGGGATCGAGATCGCTATTATTACCGGTCGCACCTCTCGTATTGTCAGCGATCGGATGAAAAGCCTAGGGGTAGCCCATGTGGTGCAAGGGGCAGACAAGAAGCTGCCGCACTTCGAGGCGCTGCTGGTCAAGCTGGGGCTGGACCCATCGCAAGCCGCTTATATGGGGGACGACACCATTGATCTGCCGGTAATGGCGGCGTGCGGCTTGGGGATCGCGGTTGCCGATGCCCACCCGCTGGTGCTGGCCCGTGCCGATCTGATCACCCGCTTGCAAGGTGGTGCGGGGGCGGTACGCGAAGTGTGCGATCTGATTTTACAAGCGCAGGGACATGGTGATGACCTGCCTGAGGCCTCGGTATGAGCAGACAGACCCTGTTGTTTGCCCTGCTATTTTTGGTCGCACTGGTTGCCTGGCAGCTTGGCAAAGTGGAGTTGGTACCTGAGGGCGCCGTTAATGCCGAACATTATCAACCCGACTTTGTTGCCAGAGATCTGGTGACCACCCGTTTTGATCTCAATGGCAAGCGCACCGAGCGGCTGGAGTCGAGCTACGCCGAGTATTATCAGGTTATCGAGCAGGCCACCTTCGATAAGCCGGTGGTTTACCTGTATGACGAGCAGGGAGCCGCCGAGTGGAAAGTGACCGCTGACACCGGGGTGCTCAATACCGGTGACAATGTGATCTTGCGCGACAAGGTACACTTGGATGGCCTGCTACCCGCCTCCTTCATCTCCACGCTCGATACTTCTTATCTGGAGCTGGACTTGGTGACTCAGGATGTGCGCAGCAATCGGGAAGTGAAGATTCTGGGTCTGGATTTTCAGACTCAAGGGGTTGGTCTCAAGGGCCATCTGGACCGCAAATATTTTGAATTACTGGATCAAGGTCATGCCATCTATTTCAATGAAAAACGCTAATCTGGCCCTCGCAGCCCTGTTGTTGTGTGGTGCGGTGACTGCCAAAGAGTCAGATTTTAGTGAGAAGGTCTACGTCGATGCCGTCAAGCAGGTGGCCGAGATGCAGGATAACCGCATCACCTTTGAGCAGGATGTGACTATCAATCAAGGCACCATCAAGATCAAGGCTGACAAGGTGGTGGTGACCCGCTCCAGTGAAAAAGGGGCCGAGGTGATGACTGCGTACGGTAAACCAGCCACTTTTTTCCAGATCATGGATAACGGCAAGCCGGTCAATGCTCATGGCAACAGCATCCGCTACGAGCTGAAGAACCGGCTGGTGACGATCACCGGCAATGGCCAACTCAAGCAGGAAGATAGCCTGATCACCGGCGATTTGATCCGCTACGACATCGACAAACAGAAGATGACGGCCGAGAGCAAGGGTTCAGCCCAGCGGGTCAGAACTGAGTTTCTGCCGGATCAGGTCGAAAACTTTGATAAACCCGCCGACCAGAAGAAGCAGGGAAAATAAGCCATGGCAGTGTTAAAAGCAGTGGGGCTGCAAAAAAGTTACAAGCGCCGGATGGTGGTGAGTGACGTGAGCCTGGAAGTGGGCACCGGCCAGATTGTCGGCCTGCTCGGTCCTAACGGGGCGGGCAAGACGACCTCTTTTTACATGATAGTGGGGCTGGTGCAGCGCGATGCGGGTCTTATCACTATCGATGATCAGGACATCAGCCTGCAGCCGATGCATGTGCGGGCTCGCAATGGTATTGGCTACTTGCCGCAAGAGGCATCCATCTTCCGGCGGCTGTCGGTCTTTGACAACCTGATGGGGGTGATGCAGACCCGCAAGGAGCTCAGTCGCGAGGAACGGGAAGACAAGGTTCAGCAGTTACTGGAAGAGTTTAATATCACCCATATCCGCGACAGCTTGGGCCAGAGCTTGTCCGGTGGTGAGCGACGTCGGGTCGAGATCGCCCGTGCGCTGGCCGCCGAGCCCCGCTTTATTTTGCTGGATGAGCC
>JBOFSK010000355.1:0-4195 GCA_051651505.1 Aeromonas sp. | reverse complement strand
AAGTCGACCCCAGTGGCGGCGCAGGGAGCCAGGGTCGCCAGGGTGACATTGCCGGACACCTCCAGCTTGGCGCGGCCCTGATTGAGGGCGACCGCCTCGCCCATCATCGCCAGATCGAAGTTGTCGAGCATCACGATATCGGCCCCGGCATCGAGCGCCAGTGCCAGCTCCGCCAGCGACTCCACCTCGACCTCGACCGGCTTGTCAGCATTGAGCCGGCGTGCCTCGGCGACCGCGGCGGCAATGCTGCCACAGGCCAGAATATGGTTCTCTTTGATGAGATAAGCATCATACAGGCCAATCCGGTGATTCTTGCCACCGCCACAGCTGACCGCATATTTTTGCGCGCCGCGCAGCCCCGGCAGGGTCTTGCGGGTATCGAGCAGGCGGCAGTCGGTGCCCGCCAGCTCTGCCACATAGCGGGCGGTGAGGGTGGCCACCCCCGACAGGGTCTGGACGAAATTGAGCGCGGTGCGCTCGCCGGTCAGCAGCAGGCGGGCCGGGCCGTGCAGCCGAAACAGCTCCTGATTGGCGCTGAGCCGCTCGCCATCATGGACGCGCCACTCCACTTTTACCTCGCCACCGAGCTGTAAAAACACCTCATCGACCCAGGGTTGACCACAGAAGATCCCCGCTTCGCGGGTGATAACCCGGGCGCTGGCGAGGCGATCGGCCGGGATCAGTTGCGCGGTAATATCGGCGCTGGCATCGGGTTGGTCGAGGGTGGTGAGGGCATCGCCCAGATCTTCGAGTAGTGCGGCGCGCACGGCGCGGCTGACATCCTGTTGAAACATGCCTTATTCCTGCAAGGGTCTGAGCAGCAACTGCCGCTCTTTTTGCAGCAGCTCCAGTCGAGCGAGGGCGTTCATACCGACCAGCACCTCGTCGCCGGTTGCCACCGGATTGATAAAGATGGCCAAATCGTACAAGGTCAGTGGCCCCATCGCCAGCGTTTCAATGGTGCCGTTGCCGACCTGGATTTGCCCCGCGGCGGTATTGACCTGACTGCTGCCCCGGGCACTCAGGCCCAGTCGCTCAGCCACAGATTGCGGTATGGTCACCCGGGTGGCGCCGGTATCGAGCAGCAGTTGCACCGGCTGGCCATTGATGGCCCCCGCCAGACGATAGTGGCCGCTCGGGTCAGCCCGCAGCACCAGTTCGCCGCTGGCGGTGACGCTTGGTTGCGCGCGGGAGTGAAAGTAGAGGGTCAGCAGGCCCAGCAAAGAGAGCCAGGCCAGTAACCACAAGCCGCGCGCCAAGCTGGGGGCGGCGGCCGGTGGCGACGACGACGCCGCTAAAGCGTCAGGCTTGCGGTGAAACAGCGACATGGCAGGGCTCCGGCGGTGGCAATAGGAGTGGCAATGACGATACCCTATCACATTGCCCGCGCCGCCCGCTCGGTGGTAGCGTGATACGGGATCCGGGATACGGGATACGGGATTCGATTATTCACGATTCACGATTCACGAGTCACGAGTCACGAGTCACGATTCACCACACCCGAGTCCCGACTCACCCGTCCCGACTCACCACTCCCGACTCACCATTCACTTTCCCCAAGGAGCCTTATGCAATTCGATGATCTGACTATCGACCCGGCGGGCTGGTGCCAGCAGGCGCGCCGGGTGCCATCCCCCCATCACAACGAGCGGGCGGCGCCGGATGATATCTCCCTGCTGGTGGTGCACGGCATCAGCCTGCCGCCGGGGGAGTTTGGCGGCCCCTTTATCGACGATCTGTTTTTGGGGCGGCTCGATCCTGATGCTCACCCTTACTTCGCTGCCATTCATCAGTTGCAGGTTTCGGCCCACTGTTTGATCCGCCGTGATGGCGAGCTGGTGCAATATGTGCCGTTTGGCGCACGGGCTTGGCATGCGGGGGTGTCGAGCTGGCAGGGGCGGGCGGCGTGTAACGATTTCTCCATTGGTATCGAGCTGGAAGGCACCGATGAGATCCCTTACACCCAGGCCCAATATGCGGTGCTGGCCGGTCTTTCGCAGGCCATTTGTCGCCGCTATCCGGCCATTCAGCCCGCACAAATTGTCGGCCATTGCGACATAGCGCCGGGCCGTAAAACCGACCCTGGCGCCAGTTTTCAGTGGTCTCATTTCCGTCAGTTACTGACCCTGGCCGGAACCAATTAATCATTTGTTTAAATATTTAAAATCAATGGCTTGCCAATATGGCAGGCCATTTTTGTTAGGGGTTGCTCAAATGTTGCTTCTGCCGCTTGGTAATTTATTGGTCATACCAATTTCTATGAGCTAAGTCATGTTTGGGGGGGATTACCTGCCGCAAATGGCGCTGAATCATTGATTCAGATCATCTTTTGAGTAGACATTTGGTTGTCCCTCTGCTAATTTTCGCGCCATTCATCGAATTGGTAATACCAATTTAACAAAGTGGCCCTATGCCCTATCGTAAGATTACGCAACCCAAGCTGGCGGATGCCATTGTCGCCGAGCTGGAACAGATGATTCTGGAAGGCAGCCTGCAGCCGGGGCAGAAACTCTCCCCCGAGCGGGAGCTGGCCGTTCAGTTTCAGGTGTCGCGCCCCTCCCTGCGCGAAGCCATTCAGCGTCTTGAGGCGCGCGGGTTGCTTTATCGCCGTCAGGGCGGCGGCACTTATGTGCAGAATGCCTTGAGCAAGGGGATGACTGACCCCCTGTTTGAGCTGCTCAGCACTCACCCGGAAGCCCAGTATGACCTGCTGGAGTTTCGCCACGCGCTAGAGGGCATCTGTGCCTACTACGCGGCGCTGCGGGGGACTGACGCGGATTTCGAACGGATTCGTCAGGTGCAAACCGCCATCATGGCGGCAGGCGAGCAGGGTTTGCTGGCCGCTGAATCCGCCGCGGTTACCCAGTTTTATCTGGTGGTGGCCGAGGCGTCCCACAATGTGGTGCTGCTGCACCTGTTGCGGGCCATGGGGCCAATGCTTGAGCAGAACATTCTGCAAAATAATGAAATTTTGAATCGCCGTCCGGGAGTGGTCGCCAAGATCCGTCGCCATCGTGCGAATTTGATCGAGGCCATCCTGTCGGGGGCACCGGAGCGGGCCAGAGCTGCTTGTCATGAGCATCTGGTCTTTATCGAGGAGACCTTGCTGGATATGCAGAAGGAAGAGACCAGGATCCAGCGATCCATGCGTCGGATCCGTCAGCAGGATAACTAATCCGGCAAGGTTTTATCATCGACTGCTTGCGCAACTTAACCGCCGTGCAATGCCGTGCCATGCCACGGCATGCAATAACAACCCAATAGGAACCAGCCATGTCTGATATCCTGAACAACGATGTGGACCCGATAGAAACGCTGGAGTGGCTTGCCTCTCTGGAATCCCTGCTGCGTGAAGAGGGTCCGCAACGCGCATCGTTCATCCTTGAACAGCTTGCTGAAAAAGCGCGCGCCAGCGGTGTCGACGTGGCTGCCAAAGCGAATCGCGATTACATCAACACCATCCCGGCCAGCGATGAGCCAGACTACCCGGGCGATCTGGAGATGGAGCGTCGTATTCGTGCCATCATCCGCTGGAACGCCATGATGATAGTGCTGCGCGCGTCCAAGAAAGATCTGGACCTCGGTGGTCACATGTCTTCCTTCGCCTCTTCTGCGACCATCTATGATGTCTGCTTCAACCACTTCTTCCGCGCCCGCAGCGAGCAGGATGGCGGCGATCTGGTTTACTTCCAGGGCCATATCTCCCCGGGCATTTACGCCCGTGCCTTTGCCGAAGGTCGCTTGACCGCCGAGCAGCTGGACAACTTCCGTCAGGAAGTGGATGGCAAGGGTATCCCTTCCTATCCGCACCCGAAACTGATGCCGGACTTCTGGCAGTTCCCGACCGTTTCCATGGGTCTGGGCCCTATTGCCGCTATCTATCAGGCGCGCTTCTTGAAGTACCTGACTGACCGTGGCGTCAAGGATTGCTCCGAGCAGACCGTTTACGCCTTCTTGGGTGACGGCGAGATGGACGAGCCGGAAGCCAAAGGCGCCCTGACCGTTGCGGTGCGGGAAAAGCTCGACAACCTGGTCTTCGTGGTCAACTGCAACCTGCAGCGTCTGGATGGTCCTGTGGTCGGTAATGGCAAGGTGATCAACGAGCTGGAAGGACTGTTTGCGGGCGCCGGTTGGGATGTCACCAAGGTGATCTGGGGTCGCAAGTGGGATGAGCTGCTGAAGAAAGACACTTCCG
>JBOFSK010000354.1:0-15185 GCA_051651505.1 Aeromonas sp. | reverse complement strand
ATTGCTTGATTCAAATTGTTAAAGAGCGTTGCGCTTGTCGCGCTGAGGTGGCGTATATTACCAACCTCACTTCGAGAGTCAAGCGATTGTTTTCGCTTTTCTTTCGGCGCCCACTTCATTAAGAAGCTAGCTCATCAGTTCGGCGTGTTCCGCCGTACTGGTAGGGGCGCATTATAGAGATCTTGATCACGCTGACAAGGTTTTTTTGAAAAAAATCACAAAAAACGCAACCCCATCAATTGCCCACAGCTTACCCACAAAATATAGACAGAATTACCCACGAAACATCCGCTTTTTCTCTATTTGGGGTGCTATTAATGCCATTGGTCACTGCATTGAAAGTGCCATACTGGAGCCGGCCACCTCTCTATGCGCAACATGGTAGCGCCAATCAGAAAAGCTGGTTACCATGGAGGTGAATATTGTGTTGCACCTTTTTTGCTTTCATTTACAAAAGGTCTTTAAAAGATGAAGTTATCCAAGCTCCCCTTATATATGCAGGCAGCAACTCTGGCAGTGGTATTAGCAGTGGTTGGTTACCTGGTCGCCCAGGTTCTGCCGTTCCCTTTAAATGCAGACGTCTTTTTTGCAATCGGTCTGGCGATTGGTGGTGTTGTTGTCCCTCTTTGCCTGAAGTCAGCCCCAGCAGATATCAGTGAGTCAGCCGCCACTCAGGAGACTTGCACCTTATATGTAGGCAACCTGCCGTATCGCGCCAATGAAATTGCTGTGCGTGAACTGTTTGCCGAGCAAGGCCAGGTCATATCGGTGCGATTAATGAAAGATAAGGCCACCGGCAAGCGCAGAGGTTTCGGTTTCGTCGAAATGCCAGCCTCTGATGCAGCCAGGGCAATTGCCGCATTGAATGATAAAGAGTACCAGCAACGCACCCTTAAGGTACGTGAAGCCAATGACAAGCGAGATAGAGAAGATGCAGAGGGGGCAGGTTCAGACAGCTGAGCCTTATTAGAGCCTGATCTCTGCCAGTGATGACAGCCCCCATGCTTGCAAGGGGGCTGTCAGTTTTTGAGCCACCCCATCTAGCCGCGTACAGTATGCCCGCGCACGCCCTTCATTTTCAGGTAACGCTAATAAGGCTGCGTCTACCCTGTCCCTGAGTAAGCAGGCCACCCGATTTGCCACTGCACTGCCGGAATCGATCAACTGACAGTGGGGCATTAGTTGCTGGATCTCGGCATTGAGCAACGGGAAATGGGTACAGCCCAACACCAGCGTATCAGGCACGCACTCACCTTCCAGCCAGTCGGCCAACACCTCACGTAGCAGCACCCTATTGACTGGCAAGCCAGCCAGTTTACGCTCTGCTTCGATGACCAATTCAGTCGTGCCTTTGAGTAGCACCTGCTTGCCGGGGGCAAACTGGGCGATCAACTGGTGGGTATAAGCACGGCTGACGGTGCCGGGAGTCGCCAGCAGACCAATGCAGCCATTGCGGGTTTGAGCGACGGCCGGCTTGATGGCTGGCACCACACCGACAATCGGGATATCAAGCGCGCCACGCAAAGCTGGCAAGGCGATGGTGCTGGCGGTGTTGCAGGCAATCACCACCAGATCGATGTGATGTTGCGCCACCATGGTGGTCACCAAACCGGTGCAGGCGGCGATCAGCGCAGACTCGCTCAGTTCACCATAGGGGAAGTGGGCATTGTCAAAGCTATAGAAGTAGTTGTGTGCCGGCAGAACGCGGCGGATCTCGCGGTAGATGGTCAAGCCACCCATGCCGGAGTCAAACACGAGAATATTGGCCACCTGACCTCCCCTTTGGTGCAAGGCGGCGATCATACTCCCGCCAATGCCCAATAGAAAAGGCCCTGCAGATAGCAGGGCCTGGGTTTTCTCCTGAAAACAGCAGAACGCTTTAACCTTAAAAACGATAGTCTGCGGTCACCTTCGCTTCGGCTCCTGGCGCAGCGTAGCCATACGCCCCCTCATAGTTACGATCGAAGAGGTTGTCGATTCGACCCCCAAGGGTCAGGGCGTTGGTCACCGGATAGGTCGCCGCCAGATTGAACACGGTATGAGAAGGTAACTGTGTAGTTGCCCCCAAATCGGTCCGCTTCCCGGTATACAGGATCTCGCCAGACCACAGGACAGAGCCAAGAGCGACTTCAGTAATCAAGCTGCCTTTATGCTTGGCCACCCGATCCAATTGGCGATCTTGCTTGCTTCTATCCTGAGCGCGGGTGTAATCGTAACTCACCTTGTGGTGGAACGGCCCGGTGTCCAATCCAATGACCAGCTCAACACCTTCCAGCCGCACCTCTCCGATGTTGTAAGGGCGATAGTCCGGACCGTAGTCGATCATTTCATTGATGTCGTTGCGATAAAGATTCGTTGACCAATCCCAGGCGCTATAGCGGCCGGATAAGCCCAGCTCAATATTCTTGCTCTCTTCTGGCTTGAGATAGTCGCTTTTGGGGGAGTATGGAGAGTAAAGATCCATAAAGGTTGGGGCTTTGAACGCCGTTCCATAGCTCAGTCGCAGATGATGATTCTCATCGACATCCAATCCGCTGGCTGCAGACCAGGTGTTGTGGCGACCGTATTGCTCGTTGTCATCGGTCCTGCCGGAAAGCTCAAACAGGAACGGATTCCAGCCGTAACTACCGACCATAAAGAGCCCTGTATTATCACGGTCAGGCGCAGTAAATGATTGACCACCCGAACGGGAATCAGACTTCAGCTGTTCCCGCTGCCAGTCGGCCCCCCCCGTGATATTTGCCCCTTTAATGAGGTTCCAGTTATTGACCCAAGAGAGACGTGTCAAGCCAGTATGAATAGGCTCGCCGCTAGCTTCGCCCTTGTTATCAAGCCAGGTTTTTAGCTTGTTTTCGCCATAGCTAGCTTCCAGGCGACTAGAGATATGATCGTTTTTGAACAGCACTCCGCCATCAAGCTGGGCAGCCTGATTCCGATTCATATCGCTATAGTCACCGTCACTCTCGGTGATGTTATTAAAACCCTGAGCGTTAAAATCAGCGCTCCAGGCATCACTAAAGCTGTGGTTCAGGCCAACCTGACCGTTCAAACCGGCAAAGCCATCGCGATCTGGCTGCAGCGACGTCCAGCCATCTTGTGCCCGAACGTCGTAACCATCGGTACGCTCATAGCCAATCATCATATTCATATCGGTCTGCTGGCTGATTGCCTGCACGGTTCTCAGCTCCCCAAGCCCATAACCGTGTGATCCAACACCACCCTTAACGTGAGTCTCGTTGCCATTTTTTGCCGACGTTTTGGTGATGAGGTTGATAACACCACTGATGGCGTCAGAGCCATAGATGGCGGCGCGAGGCCCGCGGATATATTCAACACGCTCGATATTGCCAAGCGGAATCTGGCTAAGGTCATTACTACCGGTGACCAGAGTGGGGACGGGGCGGCCATTTACCAGCAGCAGGGAGTGCTTGGTTTTGGCACCCCTGATGTAAAGACTGCTTTGATGACCTCTCCCGCCCAGCGTTGTAATTTGTACCCCTGGCAGGGTTTTCAGCAGATCGGGCAGGCTCTGGACCTGACGGGATTCAATCTCGGCACGATCAATCACTACCACGGGGGCCAGCACCGAGCTGACGGGCTGCTCCACCCGATTGGCGGTGATAACCAAAGTGGGATTGACGGGAATGGTTAACTGCTGGGCAAACGCCGCCGTTGGCAACAGGGCTGCTACCAATAATGTCTTGGACATGAAAGATCCTTAAGTTCGCGTAAGTATCTACTTCGTGGCCGGTTTCTCTCGGCCAGAAATACGAACTTTGGCAGGTCTTCGGGCTTGGGGGCGGATAACCTACGGCGACGGCTTCCCACCTGACGGCAGTGCCCTGATGTCGCTTCGCTCCCCCTTACCGCTGCGCGCCAGCTCCGGATTTACACCGGATTCCCTATTAAGCATGATGCGCCAAAGTGGCGGGGATTATAGGCAGCGACAAGTCGGATGTATAGCCATCTAGATTTCTATTTCCATTTTCAAGTGTCGTCAATCGGTGCCTAGCACCGGCAATCACCGCTTGCACGCCAGGGTGAGCGATCTGACTCCCGACAGAAACCAGATAGTAAGAGAGCATCACCTCGGGGAGGATAGCCACTTGCTCCACGTTATAACGACGTTCAATCTCATCAGCCAGCGCCAGCGGGGCGGGAAAGATCCCCATGCCTGCCTGACCAAATGACTTCATCAGGGTTGAGTCATCAAATTGACCAACCAGGTGGGGCTGAATGCCTTGCTGGCAAAACCAGGCTAATAGCCGCTCGTGGGTTGCCGATTTTTCCCCGGGGATCAACAGCGGCAACCCGGCCAACGAGGCAGGAAACCCCTCCCGGGCGCGAGCTGCCAACTCAGGGCAGGCAAACAATGCCAGCGGGCTTTTTCCCAATTCGTGGTGATGAGCGCATACCCCATTGCTGGATGGTTGCGGACGGTCGATCAGCACCATATCCAGCTTGTGATTTGCCAGCTCACTGAACAAGCGTTCGGCAGGTTCCTCATGACACACCAGCCGCACCGGGGTCGCCAGCGCCATGACGGGGGCTAACAGCTCAAACGCCAGGGTGCGAGGCACGGAATCGGCGATCCCGACCTGCATGGTGAGCTGTTGTCCGGCCTGGCGCAGGGTGTGCTCAAGCTCGGCCCCGAGGCTAAAAATGGCTCCCGCCTGCTCTTGTGCCTGCCGCCCGGCAGCGGTCAGCACTAGGCCACGCCCTACCCGGCTAAATAACGCCACGCCCAGCGCGTGTTCCAGGTCAGCGACCTGGCCGCTGATGGTCTGCGGAGTGAGGTTGAGCTGTTCAGCAGCACGTGTCACACCACCACAGCGCGCCACATGCCAGAAGTAGTAGAGTTGTTTGTAATTCAGCATGTTTGCCGTTATCAGTTTTTAACGAACATCTATCAGCCATAATCTGATTTTTTCGAGCAATAACAACCCCTAGTATCTGCTTTACTCTTTTTGGTACTGATCACCCACCATGCTGGATATTGTTGTTCTGTTTTTTTTGTTTGGCTTGCTGGCAGGCTTACTGCGCTCCGAGCTAAAACTCCCACCCGCGCTATATGACACCTTGTCACTTTTTCTGTTGCTGGCCATCGGCCTCAAGGGCGGGGTTGGCTTGTCACAGCAACCGCTATTGCCACTGATACCTCAGTTGGGGCTGGTCATTCTGCTCGGCGTAGCGCAGACCCTGGCCGGTTTTGCGCTGCTGCGTATCAAGATGAACCGGGTCGATGCTGCAGCAACCGCTGCCCATTATGGCTCGGTCAGTGTGGCAACCTTTGCCGTCGGGGTTAACTGGCTGACCGAGCGCGGCATCAGCTTCGAATCCCAGCTCTCTATTTTTTTAGCGGTGATGGAGATCCCGGCCATTTTGGTGGGGATCGTTCTGGCACGGGGGATCAGCCGCGATACCCAGTGGCGCGTGCTGGCCCACGAAGCCTTTCTGGGCAAGGGAGTCACCCTGCTGATTGGGGGTATGGTGATCGGCTATGTGGCGGGCCCGCAAGGTGTCGCGCCTCTCAAGCCACTGTTTGTTGATCTCTTCAAGGGAGCGCTGGCACTGTTCTTACTGGAGATGGGGTTGATCGTCGCGCGCCAGAGTCGGGATCTGCGGCAACACGGTCTCTTCCTGCTGGCATTTGCCCTGCTCATGCCGCTTGGTTCCGCCTGGCTTGGGCTGATGGCTGGCAACCTGATGTCTCTCTCGGTGGGTGGCCTCACCTTGCTGGCCACACTCACTGCCAGCGCGTCGTATATCGCAGTGCCTGCCGCTATGCGCATAGCCTTACCGCAAGCCAATCCCGGTTTGTCATTGAGTGCCGTGCTCGGGGTGACCTTCCCCTTTAACATCATGCTGGGGATCCCGCTTTACTATCAGTGGGCCCACTTTTTTGCGGAGTCTTGAGTTATGAAAACAGAGGTCAGAACCCTGCTCACTGTCATCACCGAAGCCAACCTGGAAGCAACCTTGCTGCGCACCATGACAAAAGAGGGGTTGGGTGGCTATACCATCAGCGATGCCCGCGGCCGAGGGGATCATGGGGAGCGTGATGCCAGCTGGAGCGAAAATGGCAATATCCGGCTGGAAACCATCTGCACTCGAGACTTGGCCGAACGGTTACTGAGCCACTTGCAGCAACGCTACTACCCCCACTACGCCATGGTGACGTTTATGCAACAGGTGGAAATCGTGCGTAGCGAGAAATTTTAAACCGGGCTGCGCGGCTTTTTGGTAACATGCGGCAAACGTTTGACATCCAAGGAAGCCGCAATGACAACCCCCCCTTTGATCGGCCTGGTGATGGGCTCTGACTCCGACTGGCCAGTGATGCAAGCTGCCGCCCGCATCCTCAAGGAGCACGGAGTGCCTTACGAAGCGCGCGTGGTGTCTGCCCACCGCACGCCGGATTTGCTGTTCGAATATGCAGCCAGCGCCCGCCAACGTGGCCTGCGCGCTATCATTGCCGGAGCCGGTGGCGCCGCCCACTTGCCAGGTATGCTGGCAGCCAAGACCACGGTGCCGGTGCTGGGGGTACCCATTCCCAGCCGCCACCTCAAGGGCATGGATTCCCTGCTCTCTATCGTGCAGATGCCCAAGGGCGTGCCGGTCGCGACCTTCGCCATCGGTGAAGCGGGAGCGGCCAATGCCGGCCTGTTTGCCGTCTCATTGCTCTCGGTTGGTCAAGATGACAATGCCCCCCGCTATCAACAACAACTCGACGGTTTTCGGGCCACGGAGTGCGAGCGCGTGCTGGCACTGCAGCTGGAGGAGCCAGCATGATCCTGCCCCCAGCCACCCTTGGGATGTTAGGCGGCGGTCAGCTTGGCCGTTATTTTGTGATGTCAGCCCACCGCCTAGGCTATCGGGTGATTGTGCTCGATCCCGATCCGGCCAGCATTGCCGGGGCCGCGGCGGATGAGCAGATTGTGGCGGCTTATGATGATGTGACTGCGCTGACCGAATTGGCCAGCCGCTGCGCTGCGGTAAGCTGCGAGTTCGAAAACGTCCCCGCGGCCTCGCTGGCGCTGCTGGAACAACATTTACCGGTGCGCCCTGCCGCCAGTGCGGTGCAAATCTGTCAGGATCGCCGTGAAGAGAAAGCATTTCTGACCCGAGCCGGGGTACCGGTAGCCGCCAACCTGACGCTGCTGCCCGGCGAGCCCTTGCCCGCACTGAACCCGACCCTGTTCCCTGCCATCCTCAAAACGGCTCGCGAAGGCTATGATGGCAAAGGGCAGTGGCAGATCCCCGATGCAACAGCCCTGCCGGCGGCACTGGCAGCCAGTGGTGTTGCTTGTGTGCTCGAGCAACGGCTGGCACTGGAGGGGGAGTTTGCCCTGACACTGGCGCGCAGCCCAAGCGGGGCGATCAGCGCCCTGCCGCTGGTTCAAAACTGGCACCGCGGGGGCATTCTCGATCAGACCCGCTCACCGGCCAATGTGCCAGCCCTGGAGGCACAGGCCAAGCACATTGCCGAGCACATTATTGCCACCCTCGATTACGTTGGGGTGCTGACCGTCGAGTTCTTCCTGGTGGCGGGCCAGCTACTGGTGAACGAGATGGCGCCACGCCCTCACAACTCGGGCCACCCCAGCATCGACAATGCCGGCTGCAGTCAATTCGAGTTACAAGTGCGGGCGCTGTGCGATCTGCCGCTGCCGATCAAGGCCGAAGTACAACCGGCCATCTTGTTAAATCTGCTTGGCGACATCTGGCAAGCTGGCACCCCCGACTGGGCGGGCGCCCTGGCACAGCCCGGTGTGCATCTGCACCTTTATGGTAAGGATGAGCCGCGACCGGGCCGCAAGATGGGCCATGTCACCATCACCGGCTCAGACTGGTCAGTGGTAGCCGCCACCGCCAACCAGGTACGCACTCTGCTCGGCCTGCCGCCGCACTAAGTCGCCACCCCCTGAGCCGTCATAAACCAACAGACCCGGGGCCATGCCCCGGGTCTGTTGTGATAATGCAGTCAGGCTACCAAGCTGGCACGCCACCTGCGGCTATGCCGGGGCGCTTGGCAATATTAGCAATACTGGCCGGCGACCCAGCCGGAGGACCAAGCCCACTGGAAGTTGTAGCCCCCAAGCCAGCCCGTCACATCCACCACCTCACCGATAAAGTAGAGATCCGGCACCTTACGCGCCGCCATGGTCTTGGAGGAGAGATCGTCAGTATCGACCCCACCCAGGGTCACTTCGGCGGTGCGATACCCCTCGGTACCGTTGGGCAGGATCTGCCAGTCCCCCAGCAAGGTAGCGATGGCTTCCAGCTCCCGCTCGTGGTACTGGCGCATCGGCTTGCTACTGAGCAGCCCCTGCTCCAGCAGTTTGTCAACCAGGCGCTTGGGCAGCTCGCGCCCCAATACCGTCTTCAACTCTTGAGCCGGGTGCGCCTGTGCCCACTCTCGCAAGGCCGCCAAAATATCGTGCTCCGGCAGCAAGTTGATGTGGATCTTCTGACCGGCCTGCCAGTAAGAGGAAATCTGCAGGATCACAGGGCCAGAGAGGCCACGGTGAGTGAACAGCATCGCCTCTTTAAACCGGGTGCCATCCTCGGCGGTCACCGCCACCGGCAGGCTAACCCCAGCCAGATCGGCGAAGGCCTCTTTTTCCGCCTGATGGAGGGTAAAAGGCACCAAACCGGCGCGGGTCGGTAGCACCTTGAGGCCGAACTGCTCCGCCAGCTTAAAGCCGTAGGGCGTGGCACCGAGCTTGGGCATGGAGAGACCACCGGTCGCCACCACCAGGGACTGACAGCTCACCTCCCCTTTACTGGTCGCCAGCACAAAGCCGTCCTCGGTTTTGCTGACATTGAGGATCTCGGTCTGGAACTGCAGGGTCACCCCGGCCCAGTCGCACTCGGTAAGCAGCACATCGACGATCTCCTTGGCGCTCTCAAGGCAAAACAGCTGCCCGAGGTTGCGCTCGTGATAGGTCACCCCGTGGCGCTCGATCAAATCAATAAAATCCTGCTGGGTGTAGCGAGCCAGCGCCGATTTACTGAAGTGAGGGTTGGCGCAAAGATAGGCATGCGCACCAGCCTGATGGTTGGTGAAGTTGCAGCGACCGCCGCCACTGATAAGGATCTTGCGGCCCGGCTTCTTGGCGTTGTCGAGCACCAGCACAGATCGGCCCCGATAGCCTGCCTGCGCCGCACACATCAATCCGGCCGCACCGGCCCCGATCACCACCACATCAACCTGCTTCATCATCACTCACTTATCAAAATAGAAACGGCACTGGGCCAGAACCGAGATTGCCTCTGGCTGACATAACAACGGTGACTGCACACCAGAATAAACAACGGCCCTTAAAAGGGCCGTTATTGTACTGGCTGAACACTAAGTGTCCACGACAATCAAGCGTTGCTGTCCATGATGCTGGCCGGGGCGCCCTTGGCCAGTTCGGCCAGCTCCTTGTCGATGAAGTAGAGGCCTTTGCCATCTTCGCCCACCAGACCCAGTCGGTCGACGATGCTCTTGAACAGCTTCTCCTCTTCATGCTGCTCGGCCACATACCACTGCAGGAAGTTAAAGGTAGAGTAGTCCTGGGTGGTGAAGGCCACATGGGCCAGCCCATTAATGCACTTGGTGATGTGGTGCTCGTGCTCCAACGTGGTGCGAAACACCTCACCCAGCGAGGTGAACTCATAGGGAGGGGCATCAATCGCCCCCAGCCGCGGCATGGCGCCGGTCTCGCTCACGTAGGTGAACAGGCGCTCCATGTGTTGGCGCTCCTCGACCGCATGCTGGCGCAGAAAGGTCGCCGCCCCCTCAAAGCCTTTGTCTTCACACCAGGCGCTCATCTGCAGATAGAGATTGGAGGAGTAGAACTCCAGGTTAATCTGCTCGTTCAACTTCTCGATCATGGCTTGGGCTAACATCCTGTTTCTCCTCAGTGGTTTAGTTTCGATTGTCGCCACACTCCCACTGCGGATCAACTGATTAACGAGCAGGGGAACCGGTTTCCGTCAACTCAGGTGTTGAGCTTACCAAGGATGCCCGCCAGCACATGAAAGTCGGCGCTCGCTTGGGGGTGGCCAGCGCGAGCAGGTCACGCTCAGGTTAGCCCACCACCGCGCCATCTAAGATCAACGATTAAACTCATATAAATCCCAAACGTGCCGCCGTAACCCCATGCGAGTTAATGCAAGTGTGGGTATAGTGGAATCACGGATCAGTAAGGAGATATCCCATGAGTGGTACAACCTATTACACCCATATTCTGGCTGCGATCGACCTCTCTGATGATAACCGCAAGGTGATCGAAAAAGCGGTGGACAGAGCTCGCTCCAACGGCGCCAAGCTGTCAGTTATCCATGTCGATGTCGACCTCAAGGATCTCTACACCGAGATGATCGATATCGACATCGACAACGTGCAAGAGCAGGTGATTGCCGAGGCCAAGGAGAAACTGGAAACATTCCTCGCCTCAGTGGACTACCCGATCGAGAAGCGACTGGTGATCTGTGGCGATCTCAGTGAACGGGTCAATCAAGCGGTCAAGGAGTTCCAAATCGACCTGCTGGTATGCGGCCATCGCCAGAGCTTCTGGAGCTTGCTCACCTCCACCGCCCGTCAGCTGATGAATACAGTGCCGTGCGATCTGCTGGTGGTGCCCTTGCAAAAATAACCAAGGTGACAGGGCAAGCGCCAACCCGGGGCCGTCACCGTGGCGGGATCGCGCCAACAATAGCGCCAGGGTAGTTCGCCCCCGCCCGTTGCGCCGGCGAGCCGAGTGCATCGTCACCGTAGCGATCGAAGACTAACTGATGCAACAACCCCTTGAACCAGCCGATCGCCTCATCGTGGGCGGTCAGCGGGTGACCTGCCATCAGATAAACAATGGGGATGGCGGGGTTGAGCTGATGGAGCCGCAGTGGAGAGTAATGGCAAATATGGCTGCCGATCATCTCAGGCACCACCACCAGATAGCGGCCGGTCGCCATCAGCGGCGGCACCGCCATAAAGCTTGGCAACCGCACCGCCAGCTCTCGCTCGACCCCGAAGCGGGTCAACCAGAGATCTACCATCGCCTGACTGTGACCCCAACTGGAGGTGTGGATATGGGGACGCGTGACCAGATCGAGTGGTGTCAGCACCTCGGGCAGTGCGCTATCTAGCGGCGACAGACAAACCAGCGGATTGGTAAACCACTCCTCCCGCCACAAGCGGGGGGAGAGGTGGTTGGCCCCGGCAAAACCGATCACCAAATCCAGCTCTCCCTTCTCCAGCTCCCGCTCGTAATTGCTGTCCGCCAGCTCACACACCTCCAGCCGACAGTGGGGAGCCTGCAGATGGAGCCGATCCACCAGCTGTGGCACCAACCCGTGCTCGACCGAGCCCGGGGTGGCGATACGAAACACCCGCTGGGCACTGGCAGGGTCAAACCCCTTGGCCTGGCGCAACCCCTGCTCCAGCATAGCCAGCGCCTGCCGTACCGGCCCGGCCAGCGCCTTGGCCCGCTCGGTCGGCATCATCTCGCGCCGACTGATCACAAACAAAGGATCATCCAACGCCACACGCAACCGCCCCAAGGCGTGACTGACTGTGGATTGGGAGAGATGTAACCGTTCCGCGGCACGGGTGACATTGCGCTCTTGCATCAACATGTCGAACATGGCGAGCAGGTTGAGGTCGAGGCGGGCGAGAGAACTATCCATCGATATTAACCATAGTCAGATGCCAACAATTCATTTTAGCCATAGTAGCAGATTGCCTAGAATGCGCGGGCGTACAACATCGGAGATTATCATGCGTAGCTATCTGTTATTGCTGGCCATCGGCCTGCTGTGGGGTTCCCAGTTTATTTTTATGCATCAGGCAGTTGCCGAATTGCCCCCCATACTGGTAGCGGCAGGGCGCGCCTTGTGCGGCAGCCTCACGCTGGGACTGCTCTGCCTGTTTATGCGCCTCAAGAGTGAACACACCCCGTGGCGCACCTATATGCTGATTGCGCTGCTCGATGCCACCATCCCCTTTATCATGGTGGCCTGGGGCCAACAATACGTCGATAGCGCTATCGCTGCAGTGCTGATGGGCTGCATCCCCTTTGTGACCATTCTGGCCGCCCCGCTGTTTATTGCGGGTGAAAAGATCACCAAAAGTGGTCTGCTGTCAGTGATCATCGGCTTTATCGGGGTGGTTATTCTGTTCTGGCCACAACTTTCCCTCGGCATCAATGCCGGCCTGATCGGTGCCATGGCCATCTTGCTGGGTGCCAGCTGCTTTGCTATCGGCCTGCTGATGATCAAGCGCTTCGCCAAAGATCACCCTGTGGTGGTGGCCCGCAACATCCTGATCTCTTCGGCTATCCAGTTGCTGATCGCGACCCCATTCCTGACTGATCTGAGCCAGTTCACCCTGCCAAGCGACCGCGCCATCGGGGCGATAGCCATGCTGGGCACCCTCTGTACGGGTCTGGTCTACTTCCTTTACATGGCGCTGATCCAGCGCTCTGGCCCAACGTTCGCCTCCTTTAGCAACTATCTGGTCCCCCTGTTCGGGGTGGTGCTCGGCGCCCTGTTCCTCGGTGAGCAGATCCATGCCACTACCGGCATCGCGCTGGCACTGATCCTCGGCTCGGTCGCGATGAATCAGTGGGCGCAGCAACGCCGCACCCAACATGCGGCACCCCTGTGTCAGGCATCCTGATCTGACTTGACGCCCATCTGGTATCCCCCCACAACCGGCACCCTGTGCCGGTTTTTTTTTGCCGGCAAATCAACGCCATCAGATCAAATAGCGGTAACTCAATCGTTCATTCTTGCGGGGCCCACGGATCTGCCATATCAACTCAAAGCCAGCGAGGGTTTCGGTCAGCTCGGCGCGGTAGTGATCCGCCCCGCACCGATGCGGTTCGGCGGTCAGCCAACGGCCATCCCCTTGCGGCAGCAACTCGAACAGTTCGACCGGCGCCTCATAACGCAGATGGGAGAGGCGGATCCCCCGCCCAGTGCGTTGCCACCAGAAGCGGTTGTGCATGACAAGTGCCCTGCCACGGGGCGTGGTGTAGCGGCCCTGCTCACTAAACAGCCAACCCCCATGATGATCGGTCACCTGCACGTCCCCCTCGCCCCGGCCATTCCAATCGGTCGCCGACCCCTCGCCATTGCTGGCGGTAAAGGCAAATGCTCCGACCTGTGGCAATCGCGTCCATAAACGCTGGATTGCCGCTGCCATCTCAGCCATCATAGCCCCCTTAAAATTGACAACTGATGATAAATCAAACACATGAACTACTTGATAGGGGTCACCCTGCTCTGGTCATTCTCCTTTAGCCTGATCGGGGTCTACCTCGCTGGTCAGGTCGATGCCTACTTCTCGGTGCTGACCCGCATCGCCCTCGCTAGTCTGGTGTTTCTTCCCTTCCTGCGCCGCCGTTGGCTACGTCCCGATCTGGTCGCTAAACTGATGACCCTCGGCGCCATCCAGCTGGGCATCATGTATCTCTTCTACTACCACTCCTTCCTGCTGCTGACGGTGCCGGAAGTGCTGGTATTCACCATTTTCACCCCCATCTACGTCACCCTGCTCCACGATCTGCTGGAGGGGCGCTTCAAGCCTACCTATCTGTGGGGCGCCCTGCTGGCGGTGCTCGGGGCTGCCGTCATTCGCTTCGATGGCCTGACCGAAAGCTATGCGCTGGGATTTTTGGTGGTACAGGGGGCTAACCTCTGTTTTGCGCTGGGTCAGGTGGGCTACAAGGTGCTGCTGGCGCGGGAAGCCGAACAACCGCCACAGCAGGCCGTGTTCGGTTGCTTCTATCTGGGGGCGCTGATCATCGCCCTGCCCGCTTGGTGGCTACTGGGCAAACCACAATATCCGACCTCCGGGTTGCAGTGGGGTATTCTGCTCTGGCTGGGGGTAGGCGCCTCCGGCCTTGGTTACGTCCTGTGGAACAAGGGCGCGACGCTGGTCACTAGCGGGGTACTGGCCATCATGAACAATGCGCTCATTCCGGCCGGCTTGCTGGTCAACCTGCTGCTCTGGGGCAAGGATACCAATCTGATCCGACTGGCCATCGGCGGCTTGCTGATGCTGGCCTCCCTTTGGGTCTGTCTGCGTCACCAAGTAAGCGAGCACTGACCTCTTCTACCGACGACAACCAGATGCTGCGGGCTGGCTCAGTGCCAGCCCGCTGTGGGCAGAGCTCAGCCACACGGGCTACCAAATCAGCTCCCGTTGCCGTGATAACCATCCATCAGGGTCTGCCAGTTTTCCGGTACAAAGTGAAAGCTGGTGTGCAATTGGGATTCTTTATTGAATGAGCGCAGCAACCGCTGCAGGTTAGCCTTCTGCCACTCACCAGGGGAGCGAATGGCCCCCTTATCAAAGTCGATCACCCACACCTTGTTCGCTTTATCGATCAACAAATTATGGCTGTTCAGATCGGCGTGATAGACCCCGGCATCATGCAACTGGCGGACTGTCTGACCGATCTTGTGCCACACCTCGGTCGCCACCGGCCCCTGTTTGAGCAGGGCCACCATATCCTTGGCGCCGCGGATCCGCTCGATCAGGATATCAGCCCGATAGAAGGGACCCTGTTTGGTCATACGGGCACCGAACGGGCGTGGCACCGGCAAGCCCAGCTCGCATAAGGTTGCTAGCAACCTATATTCGGCCATGGCGCGGCTCGATTCGATCCCTTCAAACCAGAAACGATCTCGCACTACCTTGCCCACCATGCCGCCGCGATAGTAGTGACGCAGCACCAGATGGCGGAACTCATCCTTGACGAACCAGGTGACTCCCCGACCGATCGCAGAGCCCACCACCTGTCGATTGTGTTGCCACCAGGCAGGATCGAATAACTGGGGTGAGGGGTCGCGAAAGGCCCCTTCGGCATACCAGCAAATCTGGTTGTGTTCGGTCTGTATTCGCATTGTGGAGATCCCGCGCGGTGGTCATTGATCGCAATTTTACAATTCGCGATAAGGTTGCCTTTCTGGCATGCGCGCAATTTTACAATCCACAGGGGAGTTTGCATAATGCCAGCCACCCTTTTTGCCAGCCGTGCGCCACATTATGCCGCTATTTCAAACGCCACCCTCTTCTATCTGCATCCTGCGACTCTCCGCCATTGGCGATTGCTGCCACGCCCTGGCACTGGTGCGCGTCATCCAGCGAGAGTGGCCGCACACCCACATCACCTGGATCACCGGCAAAA
>JBOFSK010000353.1:0-11819 GCA_051651505.1 Aeromonas sp. | reverse complement strand
GAAGCAGACCGAGCAGCCCGAGTTGGCGGCACAACTGGCGGCCATGAAGGCTTATCGCGCCCAGTACGGCATCTGAATAAGATGAGCCATGGCGCCACCCTCGCCGAGGGTGGCGCCATTTTTTATCCGCGTTTTTCTGTTTCTCCTCAAAAAGCAGTACGAACCGCTTGCGCTTACCCTTACAGCAAAGGTTAAGGTTTGCCGGTCGGTGTTTTGGTGCCGACCGGTTCCCGGGAGCAACAGCATGACGACTCAACAGCAACACCCCATTCATCTGCAACTGCCGCTCAGTGGCATGAGCTGCGCCAACTGCGCCAGCCGCATCGCGGCCAGCCTCAACCAACTTGACGGTGTATCGGCCACCGTCAACTTCGCACTGGAGCAGGCGGCCATCGAGCTGGCCAGCCCGGATCGCCTGTCAGCGGTGCTCGAAAGTATCAAAAAACAGGATTACGACTACGGCCACGAAACACTCTCTTTCCAGATCAGCGGCATGACCTGTGCTGGCTGTTCGGCGCGACTGAACAAGATGCTGGCCGCGCTGCCCGGGGTGATCTCGGCCGAGGTCAATTTTTCTATCGAACAGGCCCGCATTGTGTTGGTGCTGGGCGCCCAGAGCCCAGCTGCATTGCGCGAGCGGATTGAGGCGCTCGGCTTTGGTGCCAAACTGGCGCAGGGCTCGGTCAGTGGTCGCCGCCAGCAGTTGCTGGAGCGGGAAGCGCAGGAGGCCGCCAGTGCCCGTCAGGCGCAGACCCGGGTCATCGTTTCGGCCCTGCTCACCCTGCCACTGCTGGTGGGGATGCTGGCCATGGCCGGACTGTTCCCTTGGCATCTGCCCGCCTGGCTGGAGCTGCTGCTCGCCACCCCGGTGCAGTTCTGGATCGGTGCCCGTTTTTATCGCGGTGCCTGGCTCGCCCTCAAGAACCGCGCGGCCAACATGGATGTGCTGGTGGCCACCGGCACCAGCGCTGCCTATTTCTACAGCCTCTATCTGCTGTTAACGCTGGGGATGGCCGCCAGTGGCCAGCTCTATTTCGAGGCGAGCGCCATCATCATTACCCTGATCTCCCTCGGCAAGTTGCTGGAAGCACGGGCCAGACGCAGCACCCAGTCTGCCATTCGTGAGCTGATGGCGCTGCGGCCGGAAACCGCCACCGTCTGGCGTGGCGAGCGCTGGCAGAGCGTCGCCATCGACGAGGTGCTGCGCGGCGATCGGCTGCGGGTACTGGTGGGGGAGCGGGTGCCGGTGGATGGCAGAATCGTGAACGGTGCCAGCGAGCTGGATGAGTCGATCCTCACCGGCGAGAGCCTGCCGGTGCCGCGCGGTGCGGGCGACAAGGTGCTGGGCGGCGCCATCAACCGCTCCGGCGTGCTGGAGATCGAAGCCACTACCGTGGGGGAAGATTCCAGCCTCAGCAAGATCATCGCGCTGGTAGAGAGCGCCCAGATGGGCAAGGCCCCGCTGCAACAGCTGGTGGACAAGGTTTCTGCCGTGTTTGTGCCGGTGGTGATGGTTATCGCCCTGCTTACCCTGCTGGTGTGGTATGCCATCGGCAACGATTTCGGTCAGGCGCTATTGGCGGCGGTGGCGGTGCTGGTGATTGCCTGTCCCTGCGCCCTCGGCTTGGCGACGCCCGCGGCCATCGTCACTGGCACCGGGGTGGCGGCGCGCCACGGCATCCTGATCAAGGATGTGGATACCCTGCAGAAGGCCCATGCCATCAAGGCGCTGATCTTCGATAAGACCGGCACCCTGACTCAGGGTCGGCCGGTACTGGCGATCTGGAGCGGCACTGCCGAGCAACTGCGCCTTGCTGCCGCCCTGCAACAGGCGAGCGAACACCCGCTGGCGCTGGCGATGCGCGAGGCGATCGGCAAAGAGGTGGTGCTGCCCCAGCCGGAAGCCGTCGAGGTGCAGGTTGGTGCCGGCATTGTCGGTCAGGTGGCGGGCCACCGGGTCGCCATCGGCAATCCATCGCTGCTCGCCCAGCTCGGCATCGAGACTCCGGCGCAAGAGGAACAACCTGCCGATGGCGCAACCCGGGTCTGGGTTGCCATCGATGGCGTGGTGGCTGGCATCGCAGCACTGGCCGATACCTTGAGGCCCGAGAGTCCGGCAGCCATCGCCACCCTGCGCCAGCGCGGCATCGCCTGCTGGTTGGTGAGTGGCGATGCACCCGCACCGGTGGCTCACATCGCCACCCAGCTGGGGCTGGATGGGGCATTTGACTCTGTGCTGCCAGCGGGCAAGGTGGAAAAGGTCGAAGCGCTGCGGGCACAAACCCGCGGGCTGGTGGCCATGGTGGGGGACGGGGTGAATGACGCCCCAGCGCTGGCGGCGGCAGACGTGGGCATCGCCATGGGCGCGGGCTCCGATGTGGCGATGGAGACCGCCGCCATCACCCTGATGCGATCTGACCCACGCTTGGTGGCCGATGCCATCGATATTTCAGCAGCCACCTGGCGCACCATCCAGCAGAATCTGTTTTGGGCCTTCGTGTTTAATATCATCGGCATTCCGCTGGCGGCGCTGGGCTACCTCAGCCCCGAGCTGGCGGGGGCGGCCATGGCTCTGAGCAGCATCACGGTATTGAGCAATTCCCTATTACTGAAACGCTGGCAGCCCAAGGCGGCGCACGGGCCAGCATCGAACCCGATTCGTCAGGAGGCATAAATGAACATCAGCAAGGTTGCTAAGGCCACAGGGCTGACCGCCAAGACCATCCGTTACTACGAGAGTATCGGCCTCATCAAGGCGCCCGTGCGCAGCGACAACGGCTATCGCAGCTATAGCGAGGGATCGCTGCGGGAGCTACGGTTCGTCAAGCGGGCGCGGGAGACCGGCTTTAATCTGGAGGAGTGTCAGGAGCTGCTGGCGCTCTATCGCAACGAGCACAGAACCAGTGCTCAGGTGAAGAAGCTGGCGCAGGAGAAGATCGTCGATCTGCGGGCCCGTATCCAAGGCCTGCAGGCGATGCTCAGCTCGCTGGAAGGCTTGGTCGGCTGCTGCCATGGGGATGATGCCCCGGAGTGCCCGATCCTCGATGAGTTGGGACGTGGTTGATCGTTAGCCTGCCTGCTGATGTTGGTGGGTAAGAGGTGGCCACTGTTTAAGTTGGGCTGAGGTAAAAAACTAAACGGTGAATAGAAAAAGCGGATGCGATGAGGGATCAGGCTCCGCATAATAGCGCAGAGAGAAGAGCACCATGCCACTACCTTGCTGGGTAAGGTGGTGGCTTAGGGTTAACGTTAGTAAGAAAAGAGGTTATTTATGCAATGTCATCGTATCGAAGAGCTGCTGGAGTTGTTGCAGCCGGCCTGGATCAAGGAACAGGATCTTAGCCTGGTGCAGTTTGTTGCCAAGCTGGCCACCGAAGCAGGATTCGAAGGTCCTCTGTCCGAGTTGACCGACGACATGCTGATCTATCACCTCAAGATGCGGGAGTCTGGCAAGCAGGCCATGATCCCGGGTCTGATCAAGGATCATGTGCCCGATTTCAAAGAGGCGCTGCTCAAGGCGCGCGGAATCAAGTAAATATTTTCTGGATGCGCATCACCTCAGGGTGGTGCGTTTTTTTGTTGCTGAAAATTGCGATCAAACGCCAACATTAGATACATCTAACCCACACGGTTAGCATCTTGCTTAAGATATAATCGGCTCCATAACAAATAAGGGAGCGATGTCTTGCAATGGCCGACCACGACAAAATCGATATCAAGGACGTTACCGACAAGGGCGTAACCGGGACCTACAATCCCAACACGTTCAAAGCCAGCGACGACAGATTCAACCCCGGCAACCGCATCTATGTGCGGGCCCAGACTGGAACCTGGCAGCGGGTGCGCAAGGTGATGGGCTGGTTTTTTGTTGCCTTCTTTGTGCTGCTACCTTGGCTGCGTTATGACGGTCGGCAGGCCGTGCTGTTCGATCTTGGTCATCAGCAGTTCCATATCTTTGGTGCCACTATCTGGCCGCAGGATCTGACCCTGCTCGCCTGGATTTTTATGATCGCCGCGTTCGGCCTCTTTTTTCTCACCACCTTCCTCGGCCGGGTCTGGTGTGGCTACCTCTGCCCGCAGACGGTATGGACCTTCACCTTTATTTGGTTTGAAGAAAAACTGGAGGGGTCGGCCAACAAGCGACGCAAGCTGGATGCCAGTCCTTGGTCGGCAGAGAAGCTGGCTCGCAAGGGTGCCAAACATCTGGCCTGGTTGGTCATCTCACTGGTAACCGGCCTCACCTTTGTCGCCTATTTCCAAGATGTGACAGAACTGGTGCCTGATTTCTTCACCCTGCAAGCGGGGGGCTGGGTGCTGTTCTGGGTGCTGTTTTTTACTGTCATCACCTATGGCAACGCGGGTTGGATGCGCGCCATTATGTGCATCCACATGTGCCCCTATGCCCGTTTTCAGTCGGCCATGTTCGACAAAGACACGTTTATCGTCGGCTATGACAGCAAGCGCGGCGAGACCCGTGGTGCCCGTGCCCGCAAGGCGGATCCCAAGGCGCTGGGACTGGGGGATTGCATCGACTGCGACCTTTGCGTGCAGGTCTGCCCGACCGGCATCGATATCCGCGACGGCCTGCAGTATGAGTGCATCAACTGCGGTGCTTGCGTCGATGCCTGTGACCAGACCATGGAGCGGATGGGTTATCCGCAAGGGCTCATTAGCTACACCACAGAGCACAAGCTGGCCCATGACACCACCCAGGTGGCACGGCCCAAGCTGATCGGTTACGGGTTGGTGATGGCGGTGATGCTGGGGGTGTTTGTCTACAACGCCATGTCCATTATGCCGATGGGGCTCGATATTCTGCGGGATCGTAACCAGCTGTTTCGCGAGAACAGCGAGGGGCTAATCGAGAACACCTATACCCTCAAGATCCTCAACAAAACCCTGCAGCCCCAGAGCTACCAGCTGGATGTGGAGGGCTTGCCCGAGTATCAGTGGTTTGGTCCCCGTAATGTGACCCTTAAAGCAGGCGAGATCTTCACCCTGCCGGTCAGTCTGGCAGTTGACCCTTATAACCTGAAGCGACCAACCTTAGATATCCAGTTCGTGCTGAAGCGAGAGGGGGTGGCCCCAGATGACCGCAAGGGCAGCCTGCGCCAAGGCAGCAAGTTTATCAGCCGGTTGTGATGGCATGCAGGATAGGTTATTGCAAATGCTGACATAGGATAGCAATGACCAAGAGCGCAATGATGTCATTCTCGGATAGAATGGGGCGCAACGGCGCCCCTTTTTGATGGTGGATGACATGCGTTTCAACTATTCCGATCTCACACCCGATCTCATTATGGATGCCCTGGATCTCAGCGGTCTGCGGCTCGACTCCGGCCTTATCGAGCTCAACAGCTATGAAAACCGGGTCTACCAATTTCAGGATGAGGAGCGTCGCCGCTACGTGGTGAAGTTCTACCGTCCCGGTCGCTGGAGTCGGGCTCAGATCCTTGAGGAGCATGAGTATGCTGCCCGGCTCGCGGATGCGGAGATCCCGGTCGCTGCCCCGATCGCCTTTGCGGGGGAAACTCTGCTGGATCATCGGGGCTATCCGTTCGCCATCTGGCAGAGCGTCGGTGGTCGCCAGTTTGAGGTGGATAACCTCGATCAGCTGGAGTGGGTCGGGCGCTATCTTGGCCGTATCCATCAGATTGGTGCCAGCAAGCCGTTTCACCATCGGGTGCGGCTTGACGTCGAGAGCATGCTGCACGAGCCCCGCCAGCTGCTGGCGTCAGGGGAGTGGTTGCCAAGCGGGCTGGCCAAGCAATTTTTCGGGGTGCTCGACGAGCTGATCAAACACGTTGGCGATGCCATGACCTTGGATGTGGCGCAGATCTCGCTGCATGGCGACTGCCACCCGGGCAACATCCTGTGGCGCGATGGTCCCATGTTTGTCGACCTCGATGACTGCCGCACCGGCCCTGCGATTCAGGATCTCTGGATGATGCTCAGTGGTGAGCGTCACGAGCAGCAGATCCAGCTCGATACCTTGCTGGCGGGCTACGAGGAGTTTATGGAGTTTGATTCGCGCGAGTTGGCGCTGATTGAACCGCTGCGAGCGATGCGGATCGTCCACTACATGGCCTGGCTGGCGCGGCGCTGGGACGATCCGGCATTTCCCCGTCACTTCCCCTGGTTTAATACCGAGCACTACTGGCGTCAGCAAATCGCCACCCTGCATGATCAGCTGGCGGCCCTCAAGGCCCCGCCGTTGGCGTTGATGCCGGGCTGGTAAGATGGTGACAGGGGGCCGTTTGCGCAGGGTGATGGACCTTATTGGGCATTGACGGCGGGATGGCGACACAATAGGCTTGGCACTGCTTCGGTTCGCCGGGCGTGCCTCACAGTGATCCCTTAACAGGAAACATCATGAAAAAAGTTCTATTTTTCCTCGCAGCCATGCTGATGGTCCCCATGGTTCACGCCGCCCCCGAATTCAAGGAAGGCGTGAATTACGATGTGGTCAAACAGACCGGGTCTGCCAAGCCAGAAGTGATGGAGTTTTTCTCTTACTTCTGCCCACATTGCGCCACTTTTGAGCCGATCGTTGAGCAACTCAAAGCGGGTCTGCCGCAAGGGGTGCCATTTAAGAAAAACCCAGTCAATTTCATGGGTGGCGAGATGGGGTCGGAAATGCAGCGAGCTTACGCAGTTGCAAATCTGTTGAATGCAGAAGAGAAAGTGACCCCTGCCATTTTTGGCAAGATGCAGCAACGTCAGTACCCGACCAGTCGTGACGATGTGAAGCAAATTTTCGTCGCCAACGGTGTATCGGCTGAAGAGTTCGATGGTGCTGTAGACAGCTTCGCTGTCTCTGGCATGGTCTCCCAGTTCGATCGCAATATGCAGAGCTACAACATCCGTGGTGTGCCTGCGTTTCTGGTGAACGGCAAGTACATGGTAAAGATTGAATCCATTACCTCCCAGGATCAGTTCAACAAGCTGGTGCAGTACCTGCTGACCAAACAAGACTGATTTATTGGTGTTGATAAAAAGCCCGCCGGTGCAAACCGGCGGGCTTTTTTATTGGTTTTGGCTGGGCGCGGTTGACTAGAGTCCGACCTGAAATGCCTGTTTCAGGTTGCGGATAAATTCCACATCCCGGCACAGGGTCTTGCCCGGGCTATCGGAGATCTTGGCAACCGGGCCGCCATTGCATTCGATCAGTTTGAAGACGATGTTCATCGGGCTCACCCCGGGCAGATCGCAGGTGAGCTTGGTGCCGATACCGAAGCTGGTATTGATGCGGCCACGGAAGTGGCGGAACAGCTGCACCGCCTTGTCGAGGTTGAGCCCGTCGGAGAAGACCAGGGTCTTGTCGGCGGGATCGATGCCCAGGCGCTGATAGTGGCTGATCGCCTTCTCACCCCACACCACGGGGTCGCCGGAGTCATGGCGTAGCCCCTGATAGCGGCTGGCCAGCTCGAAGTCGAAATCGCGCAGAAAGGCATCCATGGTGATGCAGTCGGTCAGGGCGATCCCTAAGTGAGTGGTGAACTCATCCAGCCAGCTGGTGAGGGCGGCGCGCTGGCTCTGTTCGAGCGGGAAACCGAGTTGCTGGTGGGCCTGAAACCACTCGTGAGCCTGGGTGCCCACTGCGGGTAGCTTGAACTGTTGGGCCAGCAGGTAGTTGCTGGTGCCGCGAAATGCCGGTAGCCGCTCCTTGAGGCGGCCAACCACCGCGTGCTGCACCCCCTGAGAGAAGCGGCGACGGGTGCCAAAATCGATGAGGTTGAACTCGCGCATCTCTTCCGGACTAAGTTCCCGCTCCAGCTTGTAGAGCTTCTGGTCGAGTCGATCCAGCGCATGGCTGACGCCAAACTGGGGGTAGCGGAAGCGGTTACGCATCTCGCTGATGATGGCGAGCACCGGAATTTCCCACAGGATCACATCTTGCCATGAGCCCTCGACCCGCACATTGATGCGGCCATCTTGCTCGAACACCTTGAGCAGGGAGGCATCGAGCGGCTTGCGGCGCAGATGATCAAGATAATCAGGGGTGAAGAAGGGGCGCTCGGCCAGAAAATCGAGCTCGGGTTTGGTCAGCCGCAGAGAGCCAGCGAGGCGCAGTTGCTCTTCGATCTGCCCCATCATGGGCAGCAGATCCTCTTCATTGCGGCTGTGGAATTCGGCCACCACCTCGGCATCCGGATAGCGATGGAACACCGCTTGCTGCATATGCAGCTTGTAGGCGTCGGTGTCGAGCAGGCTGGTGAGTATGGGTTGCATATCAAGCGTCCAGCAGGCGTTTAACATCATGAAGGGTTTGAGCCAGTTCGGCACCCGCTGTGGTCATCTGATGGCGGGCGCTGGCGATCGTGTCGGGCGCGATGCCACGGCAGGCATCAAGATGAACGATGACCCGTAAACCGGCGCGGCGCAGTTGCAGCACGCTGGTTTTGACACAGTAGTCGGTGGCGAGGCCGCCGACCAGCACGGTATCGACCTTGCGGGCTTGCAGAAATTCGATGAGTCCGGTGCTGCGCTGTTCTGCCAGATCGTGAAAGCAGGTGCCGTAAGGGTGGAGATCCGGCTCGACCCCTTTCCAGACGAAGAAGTCATAGTCGATGGGGGCGGGCAGGCCATCGAGCAACTCGAAGCCCTTGCTGCCCGGCACGCAGTGCACCGGCCAGGTGAGGTCGGCGTTGGCCAGATCCAGTGGTTGCAGCATGGCCGCAGGCTCACTGACGGCCCACACCGCATTGGCCGGGTGGGCATCTTTGCTGCCGATCCGCAGGGTGGCGAGGGTGGCCTGAGCATTGAGCGCAGCCACAATATCATCACCGCCCGCGACGGGCAGTTCGTTCGGACAGAGGGGGGTAAAACCCTTCTGCGCATCAATATCCAGGCTGGCGATGGTTCCCATGATTGGCTCCTGCACATACTATTCATGTGATATTATCTACCAAACATTAATAGAAGGCGAGCAGGGCGATCGGCATGCTGAGAATGAGTTTGGATATGGTGGTGTTGCGGCTGCGGGATGAGCGGCTTGAGCTGCTGCTCGAAACCCGCGATCGCACCCCCTTTGCCGACTGCTGGCAACTGCCTGCGCTGCGTATCGACGAGGCACGGGACCAGGATTTGGACGCCGCCTTGGTTCGCCTGCTCACCGAATGGGGGCTGGGCCACTGCTATAGCGAGCAGGTCGGCACCCTTGGCAATCTGGGGCGGGACCCCCGTGGCTGGTCCACCACCTTGGTTTATCTCTGTCTGGCGGATCCCTGCGTCGAGGTGACCCGGGGTAGCTGGCATCCCCTTGCTGCACTACCTGGACTGCCGCTGGCATTCGATCACCCTCAGCTGATTGCCAAGGGATTGGAGCGGCTGCGGATCAAGAGCCGTTATAGCACCTTGCCGCTCCAACTGCTGGGGCCTGAATTCACCCTCTCCGAAGTGCAGCGTGCCTTTGAAATCATCCTGCAAACTCCGATGAATACGGCGGCGTTTCGCAAGCGGATCCATCGCGCCGATATTCTGGTGGACACCGGTCGCAAGCGTACCGGCAAGCAGCGTCCGGCCATTCTCTACCGGCTGGAGAGCCCTTGCTGCGTGATGTTCGATCAGGTGATGCACGGGGCCGAAGCGTGAGTGGGTTTCCTGTTCGGGTGTTGGTTAGCGCCTGTTTATTGGGTCAGCCGGTGCGTTACGACGCTCAGAGTAAGGGACTTGTCAGCGAATGGCTGAGTGAGTTGGGTGCCGAGGGGCGGGTGCTGGCCTTTTGCCCTGAAGTGGCGGGCGGTTTGCCGACGCCGCGAGCCCCTGCCGAACGACAAGGTGCGCGAGTGATGACGGCGAGCGGACTGGATGTGACCGCCGAGTTTGATCGCGGCGCCGGGCTGGCGCTTGCACTCTGTCAGGCCCAAGGTATTCGGTTTGCCCTGCTGAAAGAAGGGAGCCCCTCCTGCGGCAGCGGCCGTATCTATAACGGCCGCTTTGAAGGAGTTTCGGTGGCGGGCGAGGGCAACACCACCGCCCTGCTGCGCCGCCATGGTATTGCCGTCTTCTCGGAAGATCAGTTGGCCGCGCTGGCCTCTGCCCTCTCTGGCGTGGCAAGTAGTTGTGGTTCCTGATCCCGTCGCCACTGTTCGAGCAGTGCGTCTTTCTCGTGCCAGATCCCGTTCAGCCATTGTTGAAACTCTTGTTGGAACTCAGGGTCATTGAAGTAATCCCCCACCAATTTGCGCTCGATCGGCAAATAGCGCACCTGCACCTTGATCCGTCCGACCCGGCCACACATGAAGTCCCAGTAACTGGGAATCCCGTCTGGATAGGCGATGGTGACATCCACCAGTTGCTGCAATTGATCACCCATGGCGGCCAAGGTAAAGGCGATGCCTCCTGCTTTTGGGTGGAGCAGATGGCGATAGGGTGATCCCTGTTTCTGATGCTTGTGGGGGGTAAAACGGGTGCCTTCGACGAAGTTCATCACACTCACCGGAATATGGCGGAACTTGGCACAGGCTTGACGGGTTGTTGCTATGTCTTTGCCCTTCAGATGGGGATGTTTTTCTAGAAATTTCTTGGAATATCGCCGCATGAAGGGGAAATCGAGCGCCCACCAGGCCAGACCGAGAAAAGGTACCCAAATAAGCTCTTTCTTGAGGAAAAACTTCAGGAAGGGGATTTTTTGGTTAAAAATCCGCTGCAATACCAGTATGTCGACCCAGGATTGATGGTTGGCAATCACCATATACCACTGATCATGGCGTCCTTGGTGCACTCCGACCACCTCGAAAGGGGTTTTGATGATGATTTTCTGGATCAGGTTATTGAAATCGATCCAGCGGCTGGCGCAAGCATCTACCAGCCGGTTGCAAAGGGGGCGAAAGCCCTGGCGTGGCAGCAGTAACTTGAGTAGCCCCACTAGGAAAATGGGGAAAAACCAGAACAGGGTGTTAAAAAAATAGAGCAGGATGGAGAGACTGCCGCGCAGTCGCTCTGTCAGCGTGTTGGGCATGAGCAAGGTCCGTCTTGTGGCCGATAAAGGGTTATGATTGAGTCAGTTCTAGGACCATCATATCAGCCGATCTGTGGTTGGACTATCCGTCGCAGGACTCTCCGCCATAGGACTCTCCGCCGTAGGACCATGGCGATGAGGTTATGGTGATCGAGCGATAGTGCTATGGCGGGTGTCCCGGCCGGCCGGGTTTGCCAGCCCTGTTCATCCGCTACGCAGCCGCGATAGCAGCCGGTCCATGGCTCGATAGCCGAGCGCTTCGATCAGGTGTTCCTTCCTGATGGCATCTTGCCCCGCCAGATCGGCAATGGTGCGTGACACTCGCAAGATGCGGTGCCAGGCCCGGATGCTGAGTCCCAGCTTCTGGATGGCGCTCTCGAGAAACTCAGCATCTTGCGGTGATAATCGGCAAATATCCTCTATCTCGCGGCTATCCAGCAGGTTGTTGAGCTTGCCGTTGCGATTAAGCATTCGCTCCCGCGCCGCCAGCACTCGCTCGCGGATCAGCTGGCTTGACTCTCCTCGCTCCGCCTTGCCGGTCAGGCTCCCCTTGGGCAGCAGCGGCACCTCCACTGTGAGGTCGAACCGATCGAGAAAGGGGCCGGAAAGCTTGCTAAGGTAGCGCAGGATCTGATCCGGGCTGGATCGGGTCTGGCCGTCGCCATAGTGGCCGCAAGGGCTGGGATTCATGGCACCAACTAGCTGGAAGCGGGCGGGGAAATCCACCTGACGGGCGGCCCGGCTGATGGTGATATGGCCGGTCTCCAGCGGCTCGCGCAGGGAGTCGAGCACCTTGCGCTCGAACTCGGGCAATTCATCCAGAAACAGTACGCCGTTGTGGGCCAACGAAATTTCG
>JBOFSK010000352.1:0-4212 GCA_051651505.1 Aeromonas sp. | reverse complement strand
GGTCTGATGGCCATCGCTGCCGCCCGCCATGTCGGGGTGATGGTGGAGCACGGTATTGCGGCGCTGTGCCAGTTCAAATCCCCCAAGCGGCGGATGGAGCTCAAGGGAGAAGTGGCGGGCATCAGCATTTATGATGACTTCGCCCACCACCCCACCGCCATCGCCACCACCCTCGGCGGTTTGCGCGCCAAGGTGGGTAAGGCCCGCATTCTGGCGGTGCTGGAGCCGCGCTCCAACACCATGAAGCTGGGGGTGCACAAAGAAGAGCTGGCAGGCTGCTTCGATGGCGCCGACGAGGTGTTCTTCTTCCAGCCCCCCAACATCGGCTGGGATCTGGCGGACGTGACCGGCCACATGACTCGACCCGCCAAGGTGTTCAACGATCTGGACCCCCTGATCAACCGGCTGGTGGCCCAGAGCCGCGAGGGTGATCATATTCTGATCATGAGCAATGGCGGCTTCGGCGGCATTCATGACAAGCTGATCGCCCGCCTCAAAGATTATCACGGCGCACTATGAGCAACGCGATCACGCTAGCATTGACCGGCGCTTCTGGTGCCCCCTACGCCCTGCGCCTGCTCGAATGTCTGGTGCAGGCGGACTATCGGGTCTACCTGCTTGCCTCTTCGGCCGCCCGGGTCGTGCTCAAAACCGAGCAGCAGCAGGATTGGCCCGGCTCACCGAAAGAGCTCTCCACCTATCTCTGTCGTCAATATGGCGCCAAGGAGGGGCAGATAGTGGCCTGCGGCAAGGAGGAGTGGTTCTCGCCGGTGGCCTCCGGCTCGGCGGCGCCCAAGCAGATGGTGATCTGCCCCTGCTCGATGGGGGCGGTTTCAGCGATTGCCAATGGTGCGTCTGACAACTTGCTGGAACGGGCTGCCGATGTGGTGATCAAGGAGCGTGGCCAGCTTATTTTAGTGCCGCGCGAAAGCCCCTTCTCGGCGATCCATCTGGAGAACATGCTGAAACTGGCCCGGCTCGGGGTGACCATCATGCCTGCTGCGCCTGGTTTTTATCATGAGCCGAAAAGCATCGAAGATCTGGTGGACTTTATGGTGGCCCGCATCCTGGATCATTTAGGCATCACGCATACATTGACCGCACGCTGGGGCTATGGCCACCACTGAGGTGACCGACCCGGTCCGGCCATAAAAAACGGCGCCACTCAAGGAGTGGCGCCGTTTTTTCATCACACCGCATCAGTGCGCCTGGATGGGCGCCGTCACGTATTTAACCAAGAAATCCGTCACCTCTTGACGCTGCGGGCGCCGGGGTTGATTGCTCATCTGCATCATCACATAGCCAAAACCGGTCAATGAGCGGGCCAGATCCTGTGCCGACAGCACGCTGGTGATCTCCCCTGCATCCATGGCGGTTTGCAGCTCGTTGGCGATCAATTCAAGGCTCTGATCGAGCAGTTGGGTATAGCGGGGCCATACCTCTTCTCGTACCGAAGAGCTCCACTCCAGCCAGATCGCGGCGTAATCGGGCTGGTCATAGGCCAACTCGACCGACAACCCGACGTGACGCTCGATCTTGTCTAAAATAGAGCCCGGCTCACCGTATGCCTGTGACAGCATCTGGTTAACAACGCCTTCTATCTCGGTCAGCACTTCGTCAACCAGCTCTTCGCGGGTATTGAAATAATTGAATACGGTAGCAACCGATACCTTGGCCTGTTCGGCTATCTCGGCGTGACCCGCACGGCCAATGCCGCGACGGGAGAACACCTCGATGGCACATTCCATCAATTGAGAGCGACGAGCTTCCGGAGAAAGTCTCGTACGACGCCTTACCTCTGCGCCTGAATCCATATTTTTTATCATCTAATTGTTATTGATTATGATGTTTATCGTGTTGTTAATTAATCATGCCTGACTGCGGGCTCACTTTATCAATTAAAATAAGCCGATAACAGCACCACGTATCTCTAGCACCCCGCAACATGAGTGGTAGAATAATCTGTTTTGATATTCATGAACGGCCAAATCCCCTTTGGCTTTATGGGAGTAAGTAATGAAACATGACGTCGAGGTGATGATCTCCGAAGCCGACGTGGCTGCCCGGATCGCCAAACTGGGTGAAGAAATTACCGCCCGCTATCAGGGTGCTGACGAAGTGGTGATGATTGCGCTGTTGCGCGGTTCGTGCGTGTTCCTGGCCGATCTGAGCCGTCAGTGTAAACTGCCCATCACCATGGACTTTATGACTGCCTCCAGCTACGGATCCGGCATGAGTAGCAGCCGTGACGTGCGCATCCTCAAAGATCTCGATGATGACATCAAGGGCAAGGATGTGGTGATCGTCGAAGACATCATCGACACCGGATACACCTTGAGTAAAGTGCGTGAAATCCTCTCCCTGCGTGAGCCGAAATCCTTGGCCATCTGTACTCTGCTGGACAAACCCTCCCGCCGTGAGGTTGAGGTACCGGTTGACTGGGTTGGCTTTGCCATCCCAGATGAGTTCGTGGTCGGCTGTGGTATCGACTACGCCCAGAAGTACCGTAACCTGCCGTTTATCGGTAAAGTCGTGCCCAAGCAATAAGCCAGATTCAGTGATACCACCGCGCAATCACGTGGTATTTTTTGCTCGGTACAGGCGGCTTTGGCCGCCTTTTCTGTATCACACCCAGATCCCATCATCACAGAGATTGCCATGAACGCACTGGAAATCAGCGGCCTGAAAAAGACCTATCAGGGGGGTGTCGAAGCCCTTAAAGGCATAGACCTCACTGTCAAACAGGGGGACTTTTTTGCCTTGCTCGGTCCCAACGGCGCGGGCAAATCGACCACTATCGGGGTTATCAGCTCGCTGGTGAACAAGAGTGCGGGCACCGTGAAGGTATTTGGCTACAACATCGATAGCCATCTTGAGCAGGCCAAAGCCCAGCTCGGACTGGTCCCGCAGGAGTTCAACTTCAGCCAGTTCGAGAAAGTGATCCAGATTGTCACCCATCAGGCCGGCTTTTACGGGGTGCCCAAAGCAGAAGCGCTGATCCGCGCCGAAAAGTACCTGCGCCAGCTCGATCTGTGGGAAAAACGCGACGCCCAGGCTCGCACCCTCTCCGGCGGCATGAAGCGCCGGCTGATGATTGCCCGCGCCCTGATGCATGAACCCAAATTACTGATCCTCGATGAGCCGACCGCCGGGGTCGATATCGAGATCCGCCGTTCCATGTGGGCGTTCCTCAAAGAGCTCAACGAGCAGGGGGTCACCATTATCCTCACCACCCACTACCTGGAAGAAGCAGAAATGCTGTGCCGCAACATCGGCATCATCGACAAGGGGCGGCTGATTGAGAATACCAGCATGAAACATCTGCTGAGCAAATTGGGACGGGAGACGTTTCTGCTGGATCTGGCGCCCGGCACCCCAGCACCCACCCTGCCCCACTTCAATGGCCGCATGAGCGACCAGCACACGCTGGAGGTCGATCTGGACAAGAGCCAGTCCCTTAACAGCTTGTTTGAACAGCTGTCGAACCAGCAAGTGCAAGTACTGAGCATGCGTAACAAAGCTAACCGGCTGGAAGAGCTGTTTGTCAGCCTGGTCGAAGAGGGAAGAAAAGCATGAATCTGACGACCTACTACATCGCCTTCAAGAGCATCTTGGCCAAGGAGGTGAGTCGCTTCACCCGGATCTGGATCCAGACCCTGGTACCACCGGCCATCACCATGAGCCTCTACTTCGTTATTTTCGGCAACCTGATCGGCTCCCGTATCGGCGAGATGGGCGGCTTTAGCTACATGGAGTTCATCGTACCTGGCCTCATCATGATGTCGGTGATCACCAACTCCTACTCGAACGTCGCCTCCTCCTTTTACAGTGCCAAGTTCCAGCGCAACGTGGAAGAGCTGCTGGTGGCACCGGTGCCCAACTACATCATCATCGCCGGTTATGTGGGTGGCGGGGTGGCCCGTGGCCTCTGTGTCGGCCTTATTGTCACCCTGGTGTCGCTGTTCTTTGTGCCGCTGCAGATCCACCATCTGTTCAGTGTCTGTATCACTGTGCTGCTCACCTCGATCCTGTTCTCACTGGGTGGCCTCATCAACGCGATATTTGCCAAAAGCTTTGACGACATCAGCATCATCCCCACCTTTGTGCTGACACCGCTCACCTATCTGGGGGGGGTGTTCTACTCCATCAGCCTGCTGCCGGCCTTCTGGCAGGGCGTTTCTCAGGTGAACCCCATCATCTATATGGTGAACG
>JBOFSK010000351.1:0-7100 GCA_051651505.1 Aeromonas sp. | reverse complement strand
CAGCAATTTCGCCAACTATGGCTGAATATCCACGCCATTTTCATCAACGAACCCAATGCGCTCAAATGCAAATTGCAATACGAAAGCTCTCCGCTTGGGGCGGAATTGGAAACCAATCCTGTCATCCTGGCGGCCTGGGGCCCGTTAGACCATTTTTTTGCAAAGGGCGTATCACAAGGACTGTTTATTGATTTACCGCTACGGGCACTTCAGGTATTGAGCCTGGACAATGTCGTGCACCTAGCCCTGCAATGCAGGGTACATAACATCACGCTGACTGACGCGCAGCTGGAAACAGCGATTCAAGCCAGCTGGAATGCCATTTTATCCCCCATCATTTCTACCTCAGGAGCCTGTTCATGAAAAAGTGGATGGCCGTTATGTTGTTGATAGCGCTAGCCTTGTTTGGCAGCGTCATCGGCTTCAATATGTTTAAACAGCAGATGATTGCCCAATACATGGCCAACCGGCCAGAGCCAGAGTTCCCCGTCACTGCCATGGTGACCAAAGCGCAGCCATGGATGCCGACCATAGAAGCGATCGGCTTTATCGAGCCCAATCAAGGGGTGACTCTCTCCATCGAGTTAGCTGGCACCATCGACACCATCACTTTTGAATCAGGCAAACCAGTCAAGGCTGATCAGCTGCTGCTGAGCCTGGACTCCAGCGTGGAAAAAGCCAATCTGCGCGCCTCCCTGGCCAAGCTGCCAGCAGCCAAAGCCAAGTTTGATCGCTTCTTGAATCTCTACAAGACCAGTGCCATCGCCAAAGAACAACTGGATGACGCCGAAGCCACATACCGCTCCCTGGAAGCGGATATCGAGAGCCTCAAAGCGACCATCTCCCGCCGTGAAGTACGTGCACCGTTCAGCGGCATCGTCGGCCTGCGTAATGTTTTCCTTGGCCAATATCTGCAACCGGGCACCGATATCGTACGACTGGAAAATACCAATGTAATGCGTCTGCGCTTCACGGTTCCCCAGACCGATATTTCAAATATCACCTTGGGCCAGATCATCAAGATCAATGTGGATGCCTATCCCGAGAGCCAATTTGACGGTCATATCACCGCCATCGAGCCTGCCGTCAACTTCCAGAGCGGTTTGATCCAGGTACAAGCGGACATCCCCAACAATGAGGGTCAACTTCGTTCCGGTATGTTTGCCCGTGCCAGCATCATTCTGCCAGCGGTGAAAGATCAGATGGTGATCCCGCAAAACGCCATCTCTTTCAATCTCTATGGACAGAATGTCTATGTCCTCCACGAGAGTGAAGAGGCGGATAAGGAAGGCAATCAGGTCAAGGTGCTGCGAGCCAAGCAAGTGGTGGTCAAGACCGGTGAGCGGCGCGGCAACGATGTGCATGTACTCTCTGGCATCCAGGCGGGTGACCAAATCGTCCTGTCTGGTCAGGTTCGCCTGAGTCATGACACCAAGGTGCGCGTGGTTGAGAACAATGCCCTGGCCGTCCCGGCACAAACCCCGATGCTGTAAGCGCGGAGATCTGCGATGCGATTTACTGACATATTTATAAAACGGCCTGTGCTGGCGGTCTCCCTCAGCTTTCTGATCGCCTTGTTGGGCTTTCAGGCCATCTTCAAGATGCAGGTACGGGAATACCCCGAGGTGACCAGTACGGTGATCACCGTCAGTACCGGCTACTATGGTGCCAGTGCCGATTTGATCCAGGGCTTTATTACCCAACCGCTGGAACAAGCGGTCGCGCAAGCCGATAACATCGACTTCATGACCTCTTCCAGTCAGTTAGGCAGCTCGACCGTCACGGCCTATATGAAGCTCAATACCGACCCCAACGCGGCGCTGTCCGATATCTTGGCGAAAGTTAATTCGGTGCGCTCCCAGTTGCCAAAAGAGTCGGAAGACCCCTCGGTCACCTCCTCCACAGGCTCAACCACGGCGGTGCTCTACCTCGGATTTACCAGCCCCGAGCTTAACTCCAGCCAAATTACCGACTATTTAGAGCGGGTGATCAAGCCGCAGCTCTTTACTGTTGGTGGTGTGGCCAAGATTGATCTCTATGGTGGCATCCAGTTTGCGCTGCGCGTGTGGCTAGACCCGGCCAAAATGGCAGCGTTCAACCTGACCGCTAGCGATGTGATGGCGGTACTCAGTAGCAACAACTACCAGTCTGCGACAGGTCAAGCAACCGGCAATTTCTCTCTGTTCAACGGCAATGCCGAGACCCAGGTTAAAGATGTCGACGAGCTGAAGCGCTTGGTCGTGGCCACCCGCGAAGGTCAGGTTATCCGACTCGCCGACATTGCCAAAGTAAGCCTGGAAAAAAGTCACGATGTGTACCGCGCAAGCGCCAACGGCCGTGAGGCCGTCGTGCTGGCGGTCAACGCCGCGCCGACCGCCAACCTGGTGACCATCGCCAAAGATGTGCTGGCACTGTTGCCAAGCCTTGAGCGCAATATGCCGACCACCATGGAAGTCAATGTGATGTATGACTCCACAGTGGCGATCAATGAGTCGATTAACGAGGTTATCAAAACCATTCTGGAAGCAGCCGCCATCGTATTGGTGGTGATCACCCTGTTTTTGGGCTCGTTTCGGGCAGTCATCATCCCCATCATTACCATCCCGCTGAGCCTGATTGGCGCCGTGATGATGATGGATCTGTTCGGCTTCTCCATCAACTTGATGACCCTGCTGGCGATGGTACTGGCAATCGGTCTGGTGGTGGATGACGCCATCGTGGTACTGGAAAACGTCGACCGCCATATCAAGGAGGGGGAAGAGCCGTTTCGCGCCGCCATTATCGGTACCCGCGAGATCGCGGTGCCGGTTATCGCCATGACGGTTACTCTCGGCGCTGTGTATGCGCCTATTGCCCTGATGGGTGGCATCACCGGCTCCCTGTTCAAGGAGTTTGCCTTGACCCTGGCCGGTGCTGTATTCATCTCGGGCATTATTGCTCTGACCCTGTCACCCATGATGTGCGCCAAGATGCTCAAGGCCAATGAAAAACCGGGCAAGTTCGAGAGCACTGTCCACCACATGCTGGAGCGGATGACTGACCGCTACGATCGCATGCTGCACGCGGTGATGAAAAAACGGATCGTGGTGGTGCTGTTTGCCATCATCGTATTCGCCAGCCTGCCGTTGCTGTTCAAGTTTATCCCCAGCGAATTGGCACCATCAGAGGACAAGGGGGTCATGGCCGTGCTGGGTACCGCACCAGCCAATGCCAACCTGGACTACATCGAAAACACCATGAGGGACGTGAACAAGATCCTCGATGACCAACCGGAGATCGCCTTCTCCCAGGTTTTCTCTGGACTGTTTAACGCCAACCAGGCATTTGGTATTGCCTCCATGGTGCCGTGGAGCCAGCGGGAAGCCAGCCAGAAAGAGGTGCTGGATCGCGTTGCCGGGCTGGTGAAAGATATTCCCGGCATGGCCATCACCACGTTTCAGTTCCCGGAACTGCCGGGAGCCTCAAGCGGCCTGCCTATCCAGTTTGTCATTACCACCCCGAACAGCTTCGAAAGCCTGTTCCTGGTGGCCGGTGAAATTCTGGCGGCGGCACAGAGCAATGGTCAGTTCGTCTATTCAGATCTCGATCTGAACTACGACTCCGCCACCATGAAGATCAAGATCGACAAAGACAAGGCGGGTGCCTACGGCATCACCATGCAGGACATTGGCATCACCATGGGCACCATGATGGCGGACGGTTACGTCAACCGGATCGACCTGGATGGTCGATCCTACGAAGTGATCCCGCAGGTCGAGCGTAAATATCGCCTCAACCCCGAGTCGATCAAGGGTTACTACGTGCGCGCAGCTGATGGCCAGTCAATCCCGCTCGGCAGCCTGATCAGCATCGAAGTGGTCGGCGAGCCCCGCGCCCTACCCCACTTCAACCAGCTCAACTCGGCTACCATAGGCGCAGTCCCGGCGCCGGGCGTGGCCATGGGTGATGCCATTAGCTGGTTCAAGGCCGCCGCCGACGAGAAGCTGCCGCAAGGCTACCGCTATGACTTTATGGGGGAAGCCCGTCAATTCGTGAGTGAAGGCAATGCCCTTTATGTCACCTTTGCGTTGGCACTGGCCATTATCTTCCTGGTGCTGGCGATCCAGTTTGAATCGGTGCGTGACCCCTTGGTGATCATGGTGTCAGTGCCGCTGGCCATCAGTGGCGCTCTGGTTGCCCTGGCCTGGGGGATGGCAACCATGAACATCTACTCTCAGGTTGGTCTTATCACCCTGGTTGGCTTGATTACCAAGCACGGTATTCTGATCTGCGAAGTGGCAAAAGAGGAGCAGCTGCTGCGCGGTATGAACCGGATGGAGGCCGTCATGCAGGCAGCTAAAATACGCCTGCGGCCAATCCTGATGACCACTGCGGCCATGATTGCCGGCCTGGTCCCACTGCTCTACGCCACTGGCGCAGGGGCGGCGCAACGGTTCAGTATCGGGATCGTGATCGTGGCCGGTCTCACCCTTGGGACCCTGTTCACCCTGTTCGTGCTGCCAGTGATCTACACCTTCCTGGCATCCCAGCACAAACCCTTGCCGGTCTTTGACGAGACCATCACCCCCAAGGCCAACAGCAGCCACTGAACCGCGTTGATAGGTAAGTGCTGATTGCCGATATCAGTAAGCTGTACCTCACTCCCCACCTCACGGTGGGGAGTTTTTTTATGGCCAGAAAAGGTGGGCTGCCACTGGCTCTGCCTGTCATTACCTCCCCAACATCACAGCACAACGCAACACCAGCGCTTGTGAGCCAGCCGCTTTATCCCCATCATGCTGTCATGGCATTTCTAATGAGTGGAGAATCTCGCAATGGCACAGCATTTTGACTATATCGCCATCGGTGGCGGCAGCGGCGGCATAGCATCAGCCAACCGGGCTGCCATGTATGGCAAGAAAGTTGCCCTGATTGAAGCCAAAGAGTTGGGTGGAACCTGCGTCAATGTCGGCTGCGTACCTAAGAAAGCGATGTGGTATGCCGGCCAGATCGCCGATGCCCTCAAATATGGCGCCGATTACGGTTTTGACACCACCCTCAACCATTTCAGCTGGGCCAAACTGGTCGAGTCCCGCCAAGCCTATATTGGCCGCATCCACCAGTCCTATCAGAACGTGCTGGGCAAGAACCAGATTACTGTGGTGAAGGGCTTCGCCCGCTTCGTCAATAGCAACACCATCGAGGTCAATGGCGAACACTACACCGCCGATCACATCCTGATCGCCACCGGCGGCCGCCCGGAAAAACCGACCATCCCCGGTGCCGAGCTGGGTATCGACTCCGACGGTTTCTTTGATCTGCCAAGCCAACCCAAGCGGGTCGCTGTAGTCGGTGCGGGCTACATCGCAGTCGAAATCGCGGGTGTGATGCAGGCGCTCGGCTCAGAGACCCATCTGGTAGTGCGCAAGCATGCCCCGCTGCGCAACTTCGACCCGATGATCCACGAGACCCTGGTCGAAATCATGGCGCAGGAAGGGCCCAAGCTGCACACCCACGCCACTCCTAAAGCCGTGCTCAAGAACGCTGACAACAGCCTGACCCTGCAACTGGAAGATGGTCGCCACCTCACCGTTGACTGCCTGATCTGGGCCATTGGTCGCGCACCTGCCACCGATAACCTCAATCTGGCTGCCGCAGGCATCGCGCTGGACGAGCAGGGCTTTATCCCGACCGACAAGTTCCAGAACACCGCCGTCGCCAACCTCTATGCAGTGGGTGACAACACCGGTCGCATCCAGCTCACCCCGGTGGCCGTTGCGGCGGGCCGTCGCCTCAGCGAGCGGCTGTTTAATAACAAGCCCAACGAGCACCTCAACTACGATCTGGTACCGACCGTGGTGTTCAGCCACCCGCCCATCGGCACCATCGGCCTGACCGAACCGGAAGCCATCGCCGAATACGGTGAAGATCAGGTGAAGGTCTACCGCAGCCAGTTCACCGCCATGTACTCGGCACTGACCCAGCACCGCCAACCCACCCGGATGAAGCTGGTCTGTGTCGGCCCGGAAGAAAAAGTGGTCGGTCTGCACGGTATCGGCTTTGCGATGGACGAGATCCTGCAAGGTTTTGGCGTCGCCATGAAGATGGGTGCCACCAAGGCCGACTTCGACAACTGCGTCGCTATCCATCCGACCAGCGCGGAAGAGCTGTGCACTATGCGTTGATCCATATGTAGGGAGAAAGGAGAGCGTTGATTGACCTCGCGATAGCACGCTTCCTCCCCAGCATTGTAGAAAGGTGGCAACCCTTGATATCGAAGCTGACCCTCAGGTCAGCTTCTTCTTTTTAAGGTAGATAACCGATGGCCCCATGGATAATCGCAGTGTTTCACGTGGAACGACGGCCGCGACAGAGCCGTGCCAGCAGACCGCAGCCACTGAGCAGCAGGTAGTAGCCAAGCCCGAACAGGGCGCCAGCACTGCCTGCCACTTTGGGATAGGCCAACAGCGCCTTCATCAGCTTCTTCAAACAACATACGGGACAGCCCCCCTGTGCTACCTCAGCTCTCGGGGTGAGTCGCCACAGCCTGACTCGCCTCCACCACCAGGGTATCCAGCGCCAGCGGCTTAAGGTTGCGCAGCGCATCCTGCATCACGGCATGGGATGCCTGCTGCAGCTCGCTTTGCACATCCCGCTCCAGCTGGGCACTCTCCAGCTCGGGCCGCGGGTTCTCGCTGGCCATCACGTTCAAGCTCAGGGCACTCACAATCAGGGTCGCGATCAGGCTTTTCATCTGGTTTGCTCCGGTATGGTTGAGATGACCAGATAGCTATTTCAATTGCTGTACCAATTGTTGCGCCAACCATCAAAAACATAACATGATGATTTTGTTTAAATTCACCATCTTGCGATGCCACATTGAGTCGCAAAACACATCCTGCTCGGTCATTTTTAAACCAACAGTTGGTACTTTTAACCACGCTTAATTTTTACACCACGTTCCACGTGGAACGTCCCGCTATTTTGATCGACACCCGCTTTTAAACTGAGCTATGGTGCTACCTCTTCGTCACTGACTCTGGATCTGTCACCGAATGGAATTTTCCTTGTTCGGCGAGAAGTTCACTCGCCACGCCGGTATTACCCAACTCATGGATGAC
>JBOFSK010000350.1:0-3438 GCA_051651505.1 Aeromonas sp. | reverse complement strand
ACAACTCGCAGCGCAGCGTAACCTGGAAGCGCAGCAACTGGTTTGCCAGCAACGTTTGAGTGAGCTGGAGCACCAGCTGAGCGAGTTGGAGCGGGGGAGAAGTGCCGATCACAAGCAGCTGGTGACCCTGCAGGAGAAGTTGGCGACCCTGCGCTTGGAGCGGGAACGCAACCTCACCCGCCGGCAAGGCCTGCACGAACAGTTTGATGAGCTGGGGGTCAGGCTGGCAGATCTCGACCAGGCGGTATTGATCAGCGCCGATCGCAGCAAACTGCGTCAGGAGATCCAGACGCTGGAAGCTCAGGTCAGCGCCTTGGGGGCCATCAATTTGGCCGCGCTAGAGGAGTATCAAGAGGCGAAAACCCGGGCAACCTATCTTGAAAACCAGTGTCAGGATCTTGAGCAAGCACTGGAAACCTTGAGCCAAGCTATTAAAAGAATTGATAAAGAGACACAAATACGGTTCCGGGATACTTTCGATAAGGTCAATGAAGATTTAAAATCCCTGTTCCCGAAAGTATTCGGTGGGGGCAGTGCCTGGCTTGAGTTGACCTCCGATGATCTTTTGGAAGCCGGAGTGAGCATCATGGCGAGACCTCCGGGTAAGAAGAATGCTACCATTGCCCTGCTTTCCGGGGGGGAGAAGGCATTAACCGCGCTCGCGTTGGTTTTTGCCATCTTCAGACTCAACCCAGCGCCTTTTTGTCTGCTGGATGAGGTGGATGCACCGCTCGATGAAGTGAACGTTGGTCGCTTCTGTTCTCTTGTCAAAGAGATGTCGAGCACAGTACAGTTCGTTTACATCAGTCATAACAAGGTCTCCATGGAGATGGCTGAGCAGCTGGTTGGCGTCACAATGCAAGAGCCCGGAGTGTCTCGCATTGTGTCGGTCGATATTGGTGCCGCCGTCGCTTTGGCTGAGCAAAACTAGAAAGAGAAGCAGCTAATGCAGGAATTGCGGTACATCTTGGTTGCCCTGGGCGGAATTGCTATTGCGGCATTGCTCATTCACGGGTTATGGAGCAACAAAAAGAATCGTCAGCCACCGATCAAAGAGAAAGCGGTCGGGCGAATGGAATCCAAATCACGGGATCGTGATGACGACAGCTTCGACAGTGATGGTGTCGGACCAGTACGTGTGGTCGCTGCCGGTCGCCGTGCCGAACCCAAGCTACACAGCGAAGAGGGTCGCTTGTCAGAATCAGGCCGCCGTGCAGCGGCGCCTGCCTTTGATGAAGATGATTATGAGGATGAGGACTTGCCGCCCCCGGTGGTACGCAAGCCTGCTGCCCGTCCGGTTCCGCCATCTCCGGTGTATCAGGAAGAAGAGGACGAGTTTGACGATCCGCTCGCCATCCCTGCCGAAGAGGTGCCGGCTGCTCCCGTGCGCAAGCCCGCTCAGGTGATCCGTCGCACGCCGGTCCATCGCACTCGCCCCCAGCGTGAGCCGATGATCCCATCGCTCGATGATGAACCGCTGAATGAGCCTGCTTATGCCACCGCACCGACCTTTGGTGTGCATGTTGATCAGGTGCGTGCCGAGCATCTTGATGCCGAGCCGAGGTATGAAAAATCCGCTTACCAAGCGCCCGTTGCTGAGGCGCCACCGGTCGAGAAGATTTGGCAGGATGTCTATGTCATTAACTTGATGGGGCGTCCGGGTCATGACCTGCAAGGGGCAACACTGTTAGCGTCGTTGACAGGGCTTGGCTTTAAATTTGGCGACATGGATATTTTCCACCGTCATGAAGATGCCAATGGCAAAGGGGAAGTGCTCTTCTCCATGATCAATATGGTCAAGCCGGGCACCTTCAATCCGTACCGGATGGAGCAATTTACTACCCCTGGCGTGTCCCTGTTTATGCAACTGCCGCTGCGTAGCAATACCGCCTTTGCGTTCGAAGCTATGCTGAAGGCTGCCGATCAGTTGGCCAGCGATCTTGATGCGATGCAGACCGATATGCATCGTAGTCCGCTGAGCGACGAGACCATCGCCCGCTACCGTCACGAATTGGCTACCTATGAGGCCAGCCGCGACTAATACGCCATAGGGTCGAATAAATAAAAAGTGCGGTACCCCGGTGCCGCATTTTTTATTTTAACCTTTGGCCAGATTTTCAATCACACCTCGAGACTTCTCCATGAGCGACACCCTCTCCCGCCACCGTCAATTGTGTGAACTGCTAACCGAATATGGTCATCAGTACTATGTGCTGGATAACCCCACAGTGCCGGATGCCGAGTACGATCGCCTGATGCGCGAACTGCTTGAACTGGAAGTGGCCCACCCCGAGCTGAAAACCCCGGCATCCCCCAGCGTGCGGGTCGGTGGCCAGCCGTTGACGGCCTTTAGCCAGGTGCGTCACGAAATCCCCATGTTGAGCCTGGATAACGTCTTTAGCAGCGAAGAACTGCAGGCGTTCGAGCAGCGGATGAGGGATCGCTTGAAGCGCGAGGTGCACTTCACCTTCTGCTGCGAGCCCAAGCTCGATGGTCTGGCGGTGAGCCTGCTTTATGTGGATGGTCAGCTGGTGCAGGCTGCCACCCGGGGCGATGGCGCCACCGGTGAGGAGATCACCGAAAACGTACGCACCATCAAGGCCATTCCACTCGTGCTGCGTGGCGCAGGCTGGCCTGCCCGGCTAGAGGTGCGTGGTGAAGTCTTTATGCCCAAAGCCGGTTTTGAAGCGATGAATGCCAAGGCGCTCGCCGCTGGCGAAAAGGTGTTCGTCAACCCGCGCAATGCTGCTGCCGGCAGCCTGCGCCAGCTCGATTCGCGTATCACCGCCAGCCGCCCCCTGAGCTTTTATGCCTACGGGGTCGGCGTGGGTGGCGATCAGCTGGGGGATTCCCACTTCGGTCGTCTCAATCAGCTCAAAGCGTGGGGGCTGCCGCTCAGTCCCGAGGTGAAGTTAAAAGAGAGCGCCGCAGGCTGTCAGGCGTTTCACGACGACATTCTGGCTCGCCGTGATGAGCTGCCTTACGAGATCGACGGCGTGGTCTACAAGGTGGATGCCATCCCCCTGCAAGAGGAGCTGGGCTTTGTGGCCCGCGCGCCGCGCTGGGCGACCGCCCACAAGTTCCCGGCTCAGGAGGAGATGACAGAGCTTGAGAACGTCGAGTTTCAGGTCGGCCGCACCGGCGCCATCACCCCGGTGGCTAAACTCAAGCCGGTATTTGTCGGTGGCGTCACCGTCTCCAACGCCACCTTGCACAATGCCGACGAGATTGAGCGCCTCGGCGTGATGATCGGCGATACCGTGATCGTGCGCCGGGCCGGGGATGTGATCCCGCAGATCGTGGCGGTGGTGGAGGCGCAGCGCCCAAGCGACGCCCGCGCGATCCTGTTCCCGACCGAGTGTCCGGTTTGTGGCTCGGCAGTCGAGCGGCTAGAAGGGGAGGCGGTGGCCCGCTGCTCCGGCGGCCTGTTCTGTGAGG
>JBOFSK010000349.1:0-8574 GCA_051651505.1 Aeromonas sp. | reverse complement strand
AATAGGCTTGGCGATCAGTGAGACAGTCTCAAGAACCAAGTTCACGGGAATCATCGACCAGTGATTCAATGGCTGCATCGTCATTTCTTTGACAAAGCCAGATATGCCCTTCATCTTGATCGAGTAAAAAATGATCAAGCAGAAGACGCCCATCGCCATTGACATGGTCACGTTAACGTCAGCCGTCGGAACAACCCGCAAATAAGGGACGCCGAGCAATGACAAACCATGAGGCAAATAGTCTACCGGGATAAGGTCCATCAAGTTCATCAGGAACACCCAGACAAAAATGGTCAGCGCTAATGGCGCTATCAACGCATTCTTGCCATGGAAGACTCCCTTTACGGACTTATCCACGAATTCGACCAGCAACTCAATCGCGCATTGCAGCTTTCCGGGAACTTCGCTGGTTGCATTGACAGCAACGCGACGAAATACAACAAGAAACAACACCCCGAGGATCGCTGACACAAGCAAAGAATCGATATTCAGTGCCCAGAACCCCGAACCCACTTGCAGATGGTGCAGGTGGTGGGAGATGTACCCCTGAGTTGTCAGGGCTTCTCCGGTTGCAGCCATGAGTTTTCCTAGTAGCGGTTATTTAGAACGATCGTGATGACCCATTGGAAAAACAGGGATAGGGCATAGGTGACATAAAGGGGAAGATGATCCACCTCCATATACATCAGCACGCAGACAAACAACACAATCGTACTGACCAGCTTAATCCCTGCTCCAACATAAAAATCCCACAACACCCAGCCCGCACTCCCGGGACCAAGCTCTCTGCTCAACGTAAAAATGCTGAACAAAAGTTGGGGAATGAGGTATATCCCCCCTCCATAGAGGGAAGCATACCCGGCTGAAGTGCCTTTCAGATAAGCCCAAACGGCACTCACAGCCACAATCAAGGTGAGTTGGCAAACCAAGATAGCCAAGGCAAGTGTCAAACCTTTCCAAGCTACTTTTTCAACCACCAAACACCCCTTGAACATTGCAGAACTGTAAAAAGTGTCACATTAAGCAAGACACCCCTTAAGTTCTTAAATCCGGTCAAATTATACCCCTGAGGGTAATGATTGCAATATGGCAAAAAACCTTAATTTTTGGGACCTTCCGCGCAAAATTAAGGTTATGTTCATATCAAAAGGAATGGATGTTTTATTACTACGGAAAGCGTAAATATCACACTTCTGACAGTCCAAAACAGCTCATAACGCGGTCAAGCTCTGTCAAATCCCCGTAACTTATTACTAACTTTCCACTATCCTTCTTGCCAGCGATAAATTGGACTTTGGTACCCAATTTATCTGAAAGCTGACCTTCCAGATAGCCAAACTGAGGGTCTCGCACCGGTTCAACCTTGGCTTCTACCGGCATCAGCGCTTTTTGCACCATTTTTTCGGTATCACGCACTGTCAGTCCCTTCTGGGCCACCAGCTTGGCCAACTCCGACTGAGCCTGACCGCTCAGGGCCAGCAGAGCCCGAGCATGACCCATATCGAGGTCGCCATGCTCGACTAATCGTTTGACGTCATCGTTAAGCTGATTAAGGCGCAGCAAGTTGGTCACGGTGGTGCGTGACTTGCCCACCGCCTCGGCCACCTGCTGGTGGGTCAGTTCAAACTCGGTCAGCAACCGTTGTAAAGCGACCGCCTCTTCGATGGCATTGAGATCTTCCCGCTGAATATTTTCAATCAACGCGATGACCACCGCCGCCTCATCAGGCACATCCTTGACGATGCAAGGTACAACCTCGAGGCGAGCCAGCTGGGATGCTCGCCAGCGCCGCTCACCAGCGATGATTTCAAAGGATTGCTCACCAAGGGGACGCACGACTATGGGTTGGATAATACCCTGGGTTCGAATGGAGTTAGCCAACTCCTCCAGTGCCTCCTGGGACATATCCTTACGTGGCTGGTATTTACCAGCGTGCAGCCACTCTAGCGGCAACTTGCGCAACTCCCCCTGATTGGTGGGGGCCATGGCCTGCTCGGTGCGATGATCACTCATCACCTGCTTTTGGCGAGCAGCCGTACTGGTGCTGAGCAGGGCATCCAGCCCCTTGCCCAGCCCACGTTTTTTCGGGGTCATATACTCTCTCGGTCTGCGATGGGCAGCTGGCACTCTTGCTCGTGACGACGGAGGATCTCACCCGCCAGCGCCAGATAGGCCTTAGCGCCCACCGATGATTTGTCATAGTGCATGGCCGGGGCACCAAAACTTGGTGCCTCCGCCAATCTCACGTTACGGGGAATGATGGTGCGGTAAACCTTGTCGCCAAAGTGCTGTTTAAGCTGATCGGACACATCATTGGCCAGCCGGTTGCGGTGATCGAACATAGTGCGCAGCACCCCTTCGATCTTGAGCTGAGGATTGACCACGGCAGCCAGCTTGCTGATGGTATCGACCAGGGCAGTGAGCCCTTCCAGCGCATAATATTCGCACTGCATCGGTACCAGCACAGAGTCGGCGGCAGCCATGGCGTTCACGGTCAGCATGTTGAGAGAGGGGGGGCAGTCGATGAAGACGTAGTCGTATTTATCCCGCACCGAGGCCAGTGCATTGCGTAAACGGATCTCGCGGGCAAAAAATTCCATCAAACGAATTTCAGCTGCGGTCACATCGGCATTGGCAGCGATCAGGTGATAGCCCCCGGAGGTTTCAGGGATGATAACCTCAGCAATCGGGGCATCTTCAATCAGCAGTTCATAGGCGGTGCGCTCGACATCATATTTATCAACACCGCTGCCCATGGTGGCATTGCCCTGCGGATCCAGATCGATCACCAGTACCTTGCGCCGAGTAGCAGCCATAGAGGCCGCCAAGTTCACACAGGTGGTGGTTTTACCCACGCCCCCCTTCTGGTTGGCTATGGCGATGACTTTTCCCACACAATCCCCTAAATAAAACGGCCACCCTATTCGGGCTGGATATGTTTGAATTCCAGTAGATGACGCTCGCCTTCCAGCTCTGGCACCACCAACTCATGACAGGCGACCAGACGGATATTGGCCGGCAACTGAGCCAGCTCCTGCGCAGGATATTGCCCTTTGAGCGCCAAGAAGCTGCCCTGCTCGGATGGCAGATGGTGACACCAGCTCAGCATGTCTTCCAGTGACGCGAATGCCCGACTGAGCACCCCGTCAAACCCGATGTCAGCTTGATACTCTTCAACCCGGGATTTGACTGCGGTCACATTGGTCAGGCCCAGCTCCTGGATCACCTGACGAATGAAGTTGATCCGCTTGCCCAGGCTGTCGAGCAACACAAACTGCTTGTCAGGATTGATGATCGCCAACGGCAAGCCTGGCAAGCCCGGGCCGGTCCCCACGTCGATGAAGCGCTCACCGTGCAAGTGGGGACTTACCACCAAGCTATCGAGGATGTGCTTGACCAACATAGCGTCCGGTTCACGCACCGAGGTGAGATTGTAAGCCTTGTTCCACTTGTGCAGCAACTCAACCAGCTGCACCAATTGGCTCTTTTGGGTGTCAGTGACAACAATGTCGGCCTGCTTGAGCAGGCCGTTTAATCTTTCCAGCATGTTTTCCAACGGTAACAATCCTCAAGCCGTCTTGCGTAGTAGGCCATGTTTTTTCAGATGAACCAGCAGAATAGAGATAGCCGCTGGGGTGATGCCGGAGATGCGAGAGGCTTGACCTATCGTTTGCGGCTTGGCATCCCCAAGCTTGGCTTTCACCTCGTTGGAGAGGCCATTTACCTCGCGATAGTCCAGATCCTGCGGCAACAGGGTATTCTCGTTACGCAACTGCTTCGCCACTTCGTCATGTTGACGCTCGATATAGCCGGCGTATTTGATCTGAATTTCCACTTGCTCGGCTGCGGCAGAATCGGTCACTGAGGGGCCAATACCTTCGATGGCCATGAGCGTATCGTAAGTCACCTCGGGGCGACGGAGCAGCTCTTCAAGGCTCTGCTCACGGCTTAATGGGGTGTTGACCAGCTCATTCACCGCCGCCAGTGAGGGGTGTTGCGGGTGGATCCAGGTCGAGCGCAAACGCTGACGCTCAAGCTCAACCTGTTCCATCTTGGCGTTGAATTTGCCCCAGCGTTCGTCGTCCACCAGACCCAGATCGCGGCCAATGGAGGTCAGACGGACATCGGCATTATCTTCCCGCAGCAGCAGGCGATATTCGGCACGACTGGTGAACATGCGGTAAGGCTCACGGGTTCCCAGTGTCGAGAGATCATCCATCATCACCCCCATGTAGGCCTGATCCCGACGGGGATGCCAAGGGTCTTTGTCCTGTGCTCGCAATCCGGCATTCAGGCCCGCCATCAGCCCTTGGGCCGCAGCCTCTTCGTAACCTGTGGTGCCGTTGATCTGGCCTGCGAAGAACAAGTTAGGTATGTACTTGCTCTCCATGTTGGCCTTGAGATCCCTGGGATCGAAAAAGTCATATTCAATGGCGTAACCAGGGCGAGTGATGTGGGCATTTTCAAAGCCACGTACAGAGCGGATGATTTGCACTTGCACGTCAAATGGCAAGCTGGTGGATACCCCATTGGGATAGAGTTCGTGAGTGGTCAGCCCTTCTGGCTCAACGAAGATCTGGTGTGCGGTCTTGTCAGCGAAACGAGTGATCTTGTCCTCGATCGACGGGCAATAGCGTGGGCCGATCCCCTCAATCACCCCTGCATACATGGGGCTGCGATCCAGGTTATTACGGATCACATCGTGGGTACGCTCGTTGGTATGGGTCACGTAGCAAGGTACTTGACGCGGATGCTGGCTGGCATCACCGATAAACGAGAAGATCGGGCGAGGATCGTCACCATGTTGGGCCTGCATCAAGGAAAAATCGACGCTACGGGCATCGATCCGCGGTGGTGTCCCGGTTTTGAGACGATCGATGCGCAATGGCAGTTCACGCAAGCGCTGGGCCAGTGCGATCGAGGGAGGATCCCCGGCACGACCACCCTTGTAATTTTGCATCCCGATGTGGATCAAACCGTTCAGGAAGGTACCGACCGTCAGCACGACCGTTTTGCCGCTGATCCGGATCCCGCTCTGGGTCACGACACCAGTAACACGATCCCCATCCATGATCAGATCGTCACACGCCTGTTGGAAGATCTTCAGGTTGGGATAATTTTCTAGTGTTTGACGCACCACCGCCTTGTAGAGCAGTCGATCCGCCTGAACTCGTGTTGCGCGTACCGCTGGCCCCTTGGAAGAGTTGAGGGTACGAAACTGGATCCCGGCAAGATCGGTGGCTTGTGCCATGATCCCGCCGAGGGCGTCAACTTCCTTGACCAAGTGTCCCTTGCCGATCCCGCCGATCGCCGGATTACAAGACATGTGTCCTAGCGTATCGACATTGTGGGTCAGTAACAGGGTGTTCATGCCCATTCGGGCTGCCGCTGTTGCTGCTTCGGTTCCTGCATGACCGCCGCCGACGACGATCACATCAAATTGTTCATGGTATTGCATTGGGATCACCTTGATCTGCACGCCTGAAGATCGTTATTTGCCTAGCCGAAAGGGCGAAACATTCTATCTGTTTCACGCCCTGAGGGGAATGTCTACTTAACGTTCAACATGGAGAGAGGATCCGCTTATTAGATCTTAAGGATCTTTAGATCGATCTTTTATTGGATCTACTATTAGGATCCAGCCTTTCTGTTGATAAGCACTTTTTGATCATAAAGATCATCAATTTAAGAGCGATCCTAGCTTGTGGAAAAGCTTGGATCCTAGCGGGATGAACAGGGGGATAACTCGCCAACTTATACACAGCCTGCTTTCGCAAAAGATCTCATACATGGATAACTATAGGTTTTGCAGAGCTTTATAGTGTAGTTATGCACACACGCCCTGGTTGTTGTGGGTAACCTTGTAGAACAACTTACTTCGCATCATCTGTTAATAACCTAGTGGATAGTTGATCGTGGTATGAATCGAGAGATCAAGCTTTTTTTCCGGATCTCTCGACGTTGGATCAGGCGATCATCATTATCCAGCGACGGATCCACTCTTCGGCAGCATCTTCTGGGATCTCGTGCTGGGTGACATCAATCTCCAGTCGCTCGCCAATCCGGCTGGCACCACAGTCGCTTAGCAATCTATCCAGTGTCTGGCCAGCTTGGCAGAAGGTGTCATAACTGCTGTCACCAAGGGCAATAACCCCATATTTCAATGAATTAAGATCCGGATGCAGCTTCGCAAGATCCTTGGTAAAAGGTTGTAGGTTATCAGGAACATCGCCAGCACCGTGGGTTGAGGTGATGACCAGCAGGATGGATCCTGGCTCAGCCAGCACCTCGGTCAGGGTGGCTGGGTTGTGGATCCTGGGTTGGTGGCCAGCCTGTTCCAGCAGGTTGGCGACGTGGTCTGCGACATATTCAGCGGCGCCCAGCATAGAGCCGACGACGATATTCAGTTTGGCCATGAGATAGATCCTGATTTCAGACAAAGAAATGCAAAGCCGGATTCTACCGCCAAAGGGTGTGGATAAATATGGATAAAGCTTGGGGATAATGGATCCACATAGATCATCACGCCTGCGCCTGGGTGACGATCTTTTTTCGGCCTTGGCGACTTTTTTCATGAGGATTTACGATGGCATCGCCCCCTTTAGCTGCATACCGGTGATCGCGCGCAGTCATATCGCCCGCTTGTTGCTGTTGATATGAGGGTTTATTGGTCAGCCATGGTGGCTATATTGCTCATTGATCCTCTCTGGATCAGCGATCTAAGGACCTGATTGGCAGTGAACGGTGTGTGGTGTGCAAGGTGCAGGCCTGTGCTTACTAAGCATATCTTATCTGGAGTAGATAGCGGTTGGGTCGGTGAGGTGGTACTTACTTTATCTGGCACCACTGTCTGCGTTGGGGTTGCGGACAAAAATGCATAAAAAAACCCGGGATGATCCCGGGCTTTTGCTGGCCTGTATGCGGACCTATTTACCGATGCAGAAGCTGGTGAAAATGCGACCCAGTAGATCGTCGGAGCTGAATTCACCGGTGATCTCACTGAGAGACTCCTGCGCTAGCCGCAGCTCTTCGGCCACCAGTTCCCCGGCGACATAGATTTCCAACTGGTCCTTGGCGATCAGCAGCCGCTCGGCGGCGCACTCCAGCGCATCCAGATGGCGGCGACGGGCCATAAAGCCCCCCTCGGTGTTGCCCTGGAAGCCCATGCATTGTTTAAGGTGCTCGCGCAGAGCGGGCAGCCCCAACTCGGTCTTGGCAGAGATGCGGTAGACGGCATGACCCAGCTCTTGGCTGGGGGCTAAGTCCTCGCCGGTCAGATCGGCCTTGTTGCGAATGACGGTGAGGCCGATATTTTTTGGTAACCGATCAACAAATTCCGGCCAGATCTCGCGTGGGTCGATGGCGTCAGTGGTGGTGCCATCCACCATAAACAGTACCCGATCGGCCTGTTCGATCTCGGCCCAAGCTCGCTCGATTCCGATCTGTTCCACCTTATCTTGGGTGTCGCGCAGACCGGCGGTATCGATGATGTGCAGCGGCATGCCATCGAGGTGGATGTGCTCGCGCAGCACGTCACGGGTGGTACCGGCGATCTCGGTGACGATGGCTGACTCGCGCCCAGCGAGGGCATTCAGCAGGCTGGATTTACCCGCGTTGGGGCGACCGGCGATCACCACCTTCATCCCTTCTCGCAACAGGGCCCCTTGCTTGGCTTCGCCGCGTACCCCATCCAGCTCGGCCATGATGGCGTAGAGATCGCCCGCTACCTTGCCATCGGAGAGAAAGTCGATCTCTTCGTCCGGGAAGTCGATAGCGGCTTCAACATAGATGCGCAGCCGGATCAGGCTTTCGACCAGCAAGTGAACTTTGTTGGAGAACTGCCCCTGCAGCGAGTGCATGGCACTGCGGGCGGCTTGCTCGCTGGAAGCGTCGATAAGATCGGCGATGGCTTCTGCTTGCGCCAAATCGAGCTTGTCATTGATGAAGGCGCGCTCACTGAACTCGCCGGGGCGGGCAGGACGGATGCCATCGATCTGCAGAATACGGCGGATCAGCATGTCCATAATGACGGGGCCACCGTGGCCCTGTAGCTCCAACACATCCTCACCGGTAAAGCTGTTGGGGGCTTTGAACAGCAGGGCAATGCCTTGATCCAGTATTTGGCCTTGCTCATCCTTGAACGGCAGATATTCGGCGTAGCGCACCCGCGGGAGCTTGCCGAGCATTATCTCGGCGACCTGTTCGGCTGCGGGGCCTGAGACCCGGACTATGCCCACGCCGCCACGGCCTGGCGCGGTGGCTTGGGCCACGATCGTATCTGTTGTCATCTTGCTTGGCTCGTTTGTTCGCTGATAGGAAAACGTAGTGGGGATATTGTAATAAAAAAGGCGGCCCGAAGGCCGCCTCTTTTATCATCACAGGAAGATTAGCTGCGCATCAATTGCGAGTGTGCAGGCCTTTCTTCTCCAGCTGACGATAGATGATGGTCTGCTGGGTAATGGAGATGACGTTGCTCACCAACCAGTACAGAGTCAGGCCAGCCGGGAACCAGAGGAACATGAAAGTGAAGATGATCGGCATGAACTGCATCACTTTCTGTTGCATCGGATCGGT
>JBOFSK010000348.1:0-7493 GCA_051651505.1 Aeromonas sp. | reverse complement strand
ATTTCAATCCTTGCTTACAGACTTTCACCACTATGAATCTGACTGAATTAAAGAACACTCCTGTGTCCGAGCTGGTCAAGCTTGGCGAATCCATGGGGTTGGAAAATCTGGCTCGGGCGCACAAGAAAGACATTATTTTCGCGATCCTCAAGGCACATGCCAAGGGTGGTGAGGATATCTTTGGCGACGGTGTGCTGGAAATCCTGACCGATGGTTTTGGCTTTCTGCGTAGCGCAGATGGCTCCTATTTGGCTGGCCCAGACGATATTTACGTCTCCCCGAGCCAAATCCGCCGCTTTAACTTGCGGACCGGTGATACCGTTTCCGGCAAAATCCGGCCACCGAAAGAGGGCGAACGTTATTTCGCGCTGCTCAAGGTCAACGAGGTCAACTACGACCGTCCGGAAAATGTCCGCAACAAGATCCTGTTTGAAAACCTGACTCCTCTGCATGCCAACGAACGTCTGCGCATGGAGCGGGGTAACGGTTCTACCGAAGATATCACCGCCCGTGTGCTGGACCTGGCATCTCCCATCGGTAAAGGCCAGCGTGGTCTGATCGTGGCGCCGCCCAAGGCCGGTAAGACCATGCTGCTGCAGAACATCGCCCAGAGCATCGCCTACAACCACCCGGACTGTGAGCTGATTGTCCTGCTGATCGACGAGCGTCCGGAAGAAGTGACCGAGATGCAGCGCATGGTCAAGGGTGAAGTGATCGCTTCTACCTTTGACGAGCCCGCTTCCCGCCATGTTCAGGTTGCCGATATGGTGATCGAAAAGGCCAAGCGTCTGGTCGAGCACAAGAAGGACGTGGTGATCCTGCTGGACTCCATTACCCGTCTGGCGCGTGCCTACAACACCGTCATCCCGTCATCGGGCAAGGTGTTGACCGGTGGTGTGGATGCCAACGCCCTGCACCGTCCCAAGCGCTTCTTCGGCGCCGCGCGTAATGTGGAAGAGGGCGGTAGCCTGACCATTATCGCCACTGCGCTGGTGGATACCGGATCCAAAATGGACGAGGTTATCTACGAAGAGTTCAAGGGGACCGGTAATATGGAACTGCACCTCTCGCGCAAGATTGCCGAGAAGCGCATCTATCCGGCGATCGATATCACTCGCTCTGGCACCCGTAAGGAAGAGCTGCTGACCGCCCCTGACGAGCTGCAGAAGATGTGGATCCTGCGTAAGATCATTCACCCCATGGGCGAGATCGATAGCATCGAGTTCCTGATCGACAAGTTGGCCGGCACCAAGACCAACGACGAGTTCTTTGACGCCATGCGGCGCCAGCAAAAATAAACTCGGTCAAACAAACCCGAAAATGACAAAACCGCGGCCTTGGTCGCGGTTTTTGTTTATCGGTTTAGTGTTCGCGCTAGGCAGGATGAGATGCCGATGTCACCAGGATAGAGATGTCATGAAATCTGCTCTCTGCACTGGTGAGGCGGCTTGGTCCGCGTGATTCGTCTCCCATTGCGCAGAGCCTGCTGCCCGATTCGGGTACACCCGATGGGCCGCCAGGGTTATAATGCACAACCTCCTGAACCCGGTTGGGAACTTGCATGAAATACAAGGATTTGCGTGATTTCATCGCGCAGCTGGAACAAAGCGGACAACTCAAGCGCATCACGCGCGAGATAGACCCCTATCTGGAGATGACCGAGATCAGTGATCGCACCTTGCGTGCGGGTGGCCCGGCCCTGCTGTTCGAAAATCCCAAAGGCTACACCATGCCGGTGCTGACCAATCTGTTCGGAACCCCGGATCGGGTTGCCATGGGCATGGGGCAGTCGAATGTAGGTGCTCTGCGTCAGGTTGGGGTCTGGCTCTCTTATCTCAAGGAGCCTGAGCCGCCCCGCGGCCTCAAGGACCTGATGGAGAAGCTGCCGATCTTCAAGCAGGTGCTCAATATGCCGACCAAGCGGCTCTCTTCCGCCCCTTGTCAGCAGGTGGTGCTGGAAGGGGATGCCGTTGATCTTGACCAGATCCCGATCCAGCACTGCTGGCCCGGCGATGTGGCACCGCTGGTCACCTGGGGCCTTACCATCACCCGTGGCCCTTACAAGAAGCGACAAAACCTCGGCATCTACCGCCAGCAGAAGATTGGCAAGAACAAGTTGATCATGCGCTGGCTCGATCACCGTGGTGGTGCCATCGATTTTCGCGAGTGGCAAGAGGCTCACCCGGGTGAGCGATTCCCGGTGGTGGTGGCGCTTGGCGCCGATCCGGCCACTATTATCGGTGCAGTGACGCCGATACCGGATACCCTCTCCGAATATGCCTTTGCTGGTTTGCTGCGTGGTAGCCGCACCGAAGTGGTGAATGCGATCAGTTGTGATCTGGAGGTGCCCGCCAGTGCCGAGATCGTGCTGGAGGGCTATCTGGAACCGGGTGAAATGGCGCCAGAAGGGCCATATGGTGATCATACCGGTTATTACAATGAGGTGGACGAGTTCCCGGTCTTTACCATTACCCATATGACCAAGCGGCGCGATGCCATCTATCACAGCACTTACACCGGCCGTCCACCGGATGAGCCGGCAGTGCTGGGCCTGGCACTGAACGAGGTGTTCGTGCCACTGCTGCAAAAGCAGTTCCCCGAGATCGTCGACTTCTATCTGCCGCCGGAGGGGTGCTCCTACCGGATGGCGATAGTGACCATCAAAAAGCGCTACCCGGGCCATGCCAAACGGGTGATGCTGGGGGTCTGGTCCTTCCTGCGCCAGTTCATGTACACCAAGTTCGTGGTGGTGTGTGACGATGACGTCAATGCCCGCGACTGGAAGGATGTGATTTGGGCCATTACTACCCGGATGGACCCGGCACGGGACACCACCCTGATCGAGCACACCCCGATCGATTACCTCGACTTTGCCTCACCGGTCTCTGGGCTTGGCTCCAAGATGGGGCTGGATGCCACCAACAAGTGGCCAGGAGAGACCAATCGGGAGTGGGGCCAGCCGATCGTTCAAGACGAGGCGGTTAAACAAAAAATCGATGGGATGTGGGATGAACTGAAGATCCTCGATTGAACGAAACATGGCACATTGCAGCAAAAATGGATGCGATCTGCCGTGATTTGGGTATTCTCAAGCGATTTGGCCAGGGCTGCTGGCCATCACGCCACAGTGACACCATGAGCGAAGCGGGTCGAGCAAGCCCGCCACAAGGACAAGAATGCAACGTATTAAGTGCCGCGTAGAGGAACTGCGCGAATATGTCGACACCATCTGGCACGTGACTCTGACGCCGCAGCAAGCGGTCAGCTTCAAGCCGGGCCAATATCTGCTGGTGGTGATGAGTGATTCGGATAAGCGTCCCTTCTCCATCGCTAACTCGCCGACCCGCTCGGGCGTGCTGGAGCTGCAAATTGGGGCTACCCCTGAAAATGCGTATGCCGGTCAGGTGCTGGCCCGGATGCGCGAGCAGGGCGAGATTGAGGTCGAATTGCCGGCTGGTAAGGCGTTCCTGCGCGAGGAATCCCGCCGTCCGCTGATCCTGATGGCCGGTGGCACCGGTTTTTCTTATGCCAAATCCATTCTGGAGTATCTGATCGACACGGGCAGCAAGCGCCCGGTGTTCTTCTATTGGGGGGTGCGCCAGGCCAACTGGCTCTATGAGCTGGCGCTGATGGAGCAGTGGGAGCGCGATTATGCACCGCTCACCTTTATCCCGGTGGTGCAGGATCCGGATGCCGACTGGACCGGTAAAAGCGGGCTGGTGCACAAGGTGATCATGGATGACTTTGTCAGTCTTCACGAATATGACATTTATGTGGCCGGTCGTTTCGAGATGGCCGGGGCGGCGCGGGAGGAGTTCAAGATCCTCGGTGCCGAGCCGGAACGTATCTTTGGTGACGCCTACGAATTTATCTGACTCGCTCCATCGTCGGATGATGCAGCCTCCGGTTTTACCGGGGGCTGTTGTTTTTCGGGGTTGTTATCGTGAGCGAGCGTGGCGCGACGAACGCGGTGTTATCCCATGATTTTTCGTCATTTTTGACATGAATGGCTACTAATTAGCCGTGGCTGGTGGCATCTTTATCGGGGATGATCAGCAGGCTGGATAAGGATATCCGAAGTGATAGCACAAGGCGGGGTCGCGTTGAGTGAAGAGGGCAGGGTTGCTGCAGAGGATGTCGTGGGTGAGGCCCGAAGTGCTGAATGGGCCGCGACGCCAACCCCGTCTCTTCATGGTGGTGAACGTGCCCGTTTGCAGGCTGAAATAGCTACCCTGAAGCATGAAAATAACCTGCTGCAAGAGAAGCTTAATGCCGCCCTCGATGGCACCGGCATCTGCCTCTGGCAGGGTATTATCCCGACCGGTGAGCTGCGGGTCTTCAATCTGCAGAACTTCCAGGCCGGAGATATGGCCCCTTATTTCGATCTGTGGAGTGCCAAGCTCCATCCTGATGATCGTAGCCATACCCTGGCCCACTACCATGACCACCTGCAGGGGCTGGCCCCCTGCTATGAAGCCGAATATCGTACTGTCAGCCCGGATGGCGAGATTACCTGGCTGTGGGATCGGGGACGGGTCGTCGATTGGGATGGTGATGGCAAGCCGCTGCGGATCATGGGTTCCCACATCGATATCACCCGGCGCAAGGCGTATGAGCTGCAACTGGCAGAGCGAGCTAACAGCGACGCCCTGACCGGGCTGCTCAACCGGCAGGGATTTGGCAAGGCCTTCAAGCAGTTAAAGCCCCAAGGGCCAAGGGCTCTGCTGTTTATCGATCTGGATGATTTTAAAGGGATCAATGACCAGTTGGGTCACGCCTGTGGCGACCAGGTGCTGCAGCAGATCGCACAGTGGTTGCGGCGCATCATGCCGGCATCGGCACTGTGTGGTCGCTACGGTGGCGATGAATTTGTGGTCCATCTGCACCATGAGGTATCGAGTCACACCTCGGCCCAGTTGGCCGAGGTGCTGATCAGCGAGATACAGCGTTATGTGCCGCAACCCGATTGCCCGCTCCGGGTCGGGATGAGCATCGGCATTGCGCTATGGGAGGCCGAATTGTCGTTAAGAGAGGTGCTGGATGTGGCAGACAGGGCCATGTATGAAGCCAAGGCACGGGGAAAACGGGCCTGGCATCTGCTGCATGCTTGATTGAGCTATTCGGCTGACCATCACATAACAAAAACCCCAGCCAGGCTGGGGTTAGTTTTATTCGCCTTTGGCGCCGAACTGCTGTTCTAGCTGGGCAAGTTTGGCTTCAAGGGCGGTCAGCTTTTCCCGGGTGCGCAGCAGCACTTTGGTCTGCACGTCAAACTCCTCACGGCTGACCAGATCCAGCTTGCCCAGTTGGGCTTGCAGTACCTGACGCATCTTCTTTTCGGCCTCTTCACCCATGCTACGAATGCCGGATGGCAGGGAGTTGTGTACCTGCTTGGCGATCTCTTCCAGTTTCTTCGGGTCGATCATGACGTTCTCCTTAAGCGTTGGCGGACATTCTACCGACAATTCCCCCATTTTGCCGAGATCGTGGCTGTTTTTAGTCGTGCTGGCACTGGCTGCCGAGTCTGGTTAATCCCAAGCAGTTGCTACTCTTGCGTCTATTTTTACGTAAAACCATGATTCACAGCACAAAAATGGTCTGAGTTTGAGCAGGGCAAGGCTTATTGGTTGTTGTTTTTATGTTAACTTTGTGAGTTGTAAGTGGTAGGCACTTCGCTGGCTTGTGATGGACAACAACCGATAAAGAGAACAAAAAATGAAGAAGAAGCTAATTTATGTCGCTATCGTCAGTGCCCTGCTGGCGGGATGCGGGGGAGATGACAACAAGGGAGAAGTCACCAGCTCCCTCGACTATGCCCTGAGTGGCGCCAGCGGCCTCCGCCCGAGCGTGCTTGCCCCCCGCGCCAGCGACGGCACTCTGGCGTTTTCGACAGAGACCCGGGATCTCGCCAATCCGGTGTCGGCGCTCTCCACCCTGGATGGTTGGTCAACGACGCAACCGATCCAGCTGGTACCGGCAACCGTGACCGGTGTCTCTGTGCCGGCACCGGCGGCCAGTGAATATGCCTCGGCCGTGGCGCCCCTCTATCTGCTGGAGCTGGTGCTTGATCCGGCGACGCAGCGCCCGGTCGGCGTTAAGAGCAATCAGCCCCTTGTTTATGGCACTGACTTTGTAGTGAGCGAGGGCGGCGGCAAGCTTAATCTGGTTCCGCTCAAGCCGCTTAATCCCTCTTCTTACTACATGATTGTGGCGACCGACTCCCTCAAGGACAGCCGGGGCACACCGCTTAAAGCGGGTACTGATTACAGCAGCTACAAAGCGACGGTCGGCAGCAGTGCGCAGGATCAGGCTATCAATGGCCTGATTACCCTGCAGGAACAGCTGTTCAAGGCGGCTACCGGGATCACCAGCGATCGGGTGATCTTCTCCGACTGGTTTGCCACCCAGTCCGGCGCTGATGTGCTGCTGGCGGTGAAGGGTTCAGCAGCTAAGGTAGTAGAAAATGGTCTGGATGCTGCACTCGTCTGGAAACAGGATGCCAAGGGCAATACCAGCCTGCCGGGGACCTATACCATCAACGGCCTTAATGGCGGAGTGGATTTTCTGACCCAGCTAGCCGGTGAGCCGTTCCTGCCACAGGACCAGAAAGATGCACTGACAGCCGCCTTTGGCACAGGCACGCCGCTCAACGGCGTTGCCCAGCTGACCAAGGTTTACACCGGCACCGTCAAGCTCCCTTACTTCCTCTCTACTCCAGCGCTGGCCGGTTCCTGGGACAAGGCCAAGACCCAATCCTGGCACGGCGCCATTCCCAGCCTCTATGCCATCGCCAACGCGTTGAAAGCGGGCGATACCGAGGTGATCGGTGGGCTGGTCGGGGCGGGCGTGGACCCGGTATTGCTGGGTGAGCTGATCGCCGACCCGAGCCGTCAGAGTGAACTGCTGAGCGAGGCAAGCAAGCTGATCGGGGTGACCCTCACCTCCGGTGGCAAGCCGCTGGATGCCGAGCGCAATATCGGTCGTTTCAACCCGTTGCCGACCCTGAGCGAAGTTCAATCGGTACCGCTGCGGATCTTTGCAGCGACGACCAACCTGAGCACTGTCACTGATGTGATCATCTATCAGCACGGGGTCACCTCCATCAAGGAGAACGCCTATGCCCTGGCGCTGGGCCAGATTGGCGCCGGATTGAGTGCCCGCAAGAGCGTCGCTGTGATAGTGATCGATCATCCGCTGCACGGTGAGCGCGGCTTTGCCCTCAGTGGCAGCATGGACACAGTCACCACTTCCGACAACCCGACCCCTTATTTGAACCTGGCTTATCTGACGGTGGCGCGGGACAACCTGAAACAGAGCGTGGCCGATCTGCTGGGGCTGCGACTGGCGGTCGGTCTGGCCAACACCCAGGGATTGGGTGGCCAATTGGGTGGTGCCGGTCTGAAAGTTCACTTCCTCGGTCACTCACTGGGGGCCATTGCCGGAGCCAATCTGCTGGCGGTAGCCAACCAGACCACCGGCAGTACTCAGGCTGA
>JBOFSK010000347.1:0-11194 GCA_051651505.1 Aeromonas sp. | reverse complement strand
ACCGCCCAGCTCGAGCAGAACTTCCTGGAAGCCTTCCAGACTGTGCTCAAACTGATCCTGCTCATCACCTTTATGTGGGTCTGCGTCAAGCTGGTCAACATGGGGGTGCTGATTATCCGCGCCGGGGTGGACCTGATCCGCACTGCCATCGCTCACAGCGAAGAGCTGCACGACAAAAAATCGGATCCCCAGGATCACATCTAACCTGGCCCTAGCCGGTTGATGTGAGAGATGCCGCGCCAAACCGGTGCGGCATCTTTATATGTACCGTATCAAGGTTCTACCCTGCCCCATGAGTGCCTGATAAATCACCGACTTTCCCTTGTGGATCAGCAAACTGCCCATATGTTGCATCACAGTGGCATGGTTTGCATCCCGTGCAGCGGCGCCCCGGTTGCGATCCCGACCCCCTGCTCTGGTATAATCACCCCCCTCTTTTCCCCGTTATGGAGCCTGTTCATGGCCAATCATCCAGAAAGCACGCTTGAGATTCGTCTCGACAAGTGGCTGTGGGCAGCCCGCTTCTACAAGACCCGCTCGGTCGCGCGGGATCAGATCGACGGGGGCAAGGTGCACTACAATGGTCAGCGCAGCAAACCGGGCAAGCAAGTCGAAGTGGGCGCCCTGATCCGGCTCTGGCAAGGTCAGGATGAACGGACCGTGCGGGTACTGGCCATTAGCGAACAGCGCAAATCGGCTCCGCTCGCCCAGTTACTCTATGAAGAGACTGCCGAGAGCCTGAAAAAACGGGCCGAGAATAGCGAGGCACGCCGCTTCAACAGCCAGTTTGCCCCCAGCCCGGAACGTCGCCCCGACAAGCAGGAGCGACGCCAGCTGATCAAGGTCAAGCAATCCTGACCCGTTTAATATCAGGCTGATGAGCCCCCTGCAGGAGCTCGTCAGCCCAACCGATTTACCTCACCGAAAAGCCAGGAATAAATGATGAGTAACCAAGACCTGCTGTATCGCTATCTGTTTGAAGAGTATGAAGTCCGTGGCGAGCTGGTCCAGCTGGATCACACCTACCGCCATGTGGTGGAAGCCCAGAGCTACCCGGTACAGGTACAAAAACTACTGGGCGAGCTGCTGGTGGCGACCAGCTTGCTGACCGCCACCCTCAAGTTTGAAGGCTCCATCACAGTGCAGCTACAAGGGGATGGCCCGGTACGCCTGGCCGTCATCAACGGCGATAATAACCAGCAGTTGCGTGGCGTGGCCCGCTACGAAGGGGAATTACCAAATGATGGCAAGCTACAGAGCCTGATCGGCAACGGCCAACTGGTCATCACCATCACCCCGGAGCAGGGCGAACGTTATCAGGGCATTATCGCCCTGGACGCCGACACCCTGGCAGGCTGCCTGGAGCGCTATTTCGAGCAATCTGAACAGCTGGCCACCAAGCTGTGGATCCGCACCGGCTACCATGAAGGCGAACCGCGCGCGGCGGGTATCCTGCTGCAAGCCTTGCCGGCCCAGAACGAAGACCACAGCCATGACTTTGAGCACCTGACCCAGCTTACCAGCACCATCAAGGATGAAGAGCTGTTTAGCCTGGAGGCCGAAGAGATCCTCTACCGTCTCTACCACCAAGACAAGGTGCGGGTATTTGATCCGCAAGCAGTCGAGTTCCGTTGCACCTGCTCCCGCGAGCGCTGTGAAGGGGCCCTGCTGCAAATTGAAAAGGCAGAGGCAATGGCAATGGTGCAGGAGCTCGGCCAGATCGATATGCACTGTGATTATTGTGGCGCCCAATACCAATTTAATGGGATCGATGTCGAGTCCTTGTTCAGTGCCACTCCCGGCAATGATGCAAATAGGTTACATTAATTAAAGGCGGGTCAAACCCGCCTTTAACTTTAATAACAAAAAAATACCCTATTTTGTAAACTTTGATGGTGATCGCTAAAAGCTACTACCTAAGTGGTAGGATTACTTTCAAATAGAACCCTACATACCTCTGAACCCAGGAGAATAAAATGACAATCGTCGCAGAACCCACCCTGGCCCAACAATTAGGACTGGACCAGTACGGCATCAAAAACAGCCAAGAAATCGTTCGCAACCCCTCTTACGACCAGCTTTTCGCCGAAGAGACCCGTTCTGACCTGGAAGGGTTCGAGCGCGGTGTCGTCACCGAGATGGGCGCAGTCAACGTGAACACCGGGATCTTCACCGGTCGCTCACCAAAAGATAAATATATCGTCAAAGATGCCACTACCCAGGATACTGTGTGGTGGTCTGACCAGGGTAAAAACGATAACAAAGCCATTACCCCGGCAGTGTGGTCAGATCTGAAAGCCCTGGTGACCAAACAGCTCTCCGGCAAACGGCTGTTTGTCATCGACGGTTTCTGCGGCGCCAACCCGGATACTCGCCTGTCTGTGCGTATCATCACCGAAGTGGCCTGGCAGGCGCACTTCGTGAAGAACATGTTCATTCGCCCGAGCGATGACGAGCTGAACAGCTTCAAGCCCGACTTCGTGGTGATGAACGGTGCCAAGTGCACCAATCCGAACTGGAAAGAGCAGGGTCTCAACTCCGAGAACTTTGTGGCCTTCAACATGACCGAGAAAATGCAGCTCATCGGTGGCACCTGGTACGGTGGCGAGATGAAGAAGGGCATGTTCTCGATGATGAACTACTTCCTGCCCCTGCGCGGCATTGCCTCCATGCACTGCTCTGCCAACGTGGGTCAAGACGGCGACGTTGCCATCTTCTTCGGCCTCTCCGGCACCGGCAAAACCACCCTGTCTACCGATCCCAAGCGGGCGCTGATTGGTGATGACGAGCACGGCTGGGATGACCACGGCGTGTTTAACTTCGAGGGTGGCTGCTACGCCAAGACCATCAAGCTTTCTGAAGAGGCAGAGCCGGACATCTACCACGCCATCCGTCGTGATGCGCTGCTAGAGAACGTCACCGTTGCCGCCGATGGCACCATCGACTTTGATGATGGCTCCAAGACCGAGAACACTCGGGTCTCCTACCCCATCTATCACATCGAGAACATCGTCAAGCCGGTCTCCAAGGCGGGTCATGCCAACAAGGTGATCTTCCTGACTGCCGACGCCTTCGGCGTGCTGCCCCCGGTCGCCAAGCTGACCAAGGAGCAGACCAAGTACCACTTCCTGTCTGGCTTCACCGCCAAACTGGCCGGTACCGAGCGTGGCATCACCGAGCCGACCCCGACCTTCTCCTCCTGCTTCGGCGCCGCCTTCCTCTCCCTGCACCCGACCAAGTACGGTCAGGAGCTGGTGAAGCGGATGGAAGCGGCAGGAGCAGATGCCTATCTGGTCAACACCGGCTGGAACGGCACCGGCAAGCGTATCTCCATCAAGGATACCCGCGCCATCATCGACGCCATCCTGGATGGCTCCATCGAGAAGGCCGAGACCAAGGTGCTGCCCATCTTCAATCTGGCAGTGCCCACCGCGCTGCACGATGTGAATCCGGCCATCCTTGACCCGCGTGACACTTACGCCGACAAGGCCGAGTGGGATGTCAAAGCACAGGATCTGGCAGGACGCTTTATCAAGAACTTCGAACGTTTCACCGATAACGACGAAGGTAAGCGGCTGATCGCAGCGGGTCCGCAGCTGTAACCGACACGGGGCTCGAACATGGGATAATGCCGGTCAGCCTTGCTGACCGGCATTTTTTTGCGATAAAGCGTCACCATGGACAATGCCCTATCACGGGCATCACTTGCCTTCGCCTATTACGACAGGTTAGATTCAGCCAAGCCTTATACAATCAACGATCCCGTAACGCGCCCATCGTGACCCGACCATGACCCCACCCTACCAGACTCGCACCCAGATGGTGATGGAGAACCTTCGTGGCCGGATCCTGCGTGGGGAATTCCCCGCAGGGGCCCCGCTGCGGCAGGATGCCATTGCCAAAGCGCTGGCGGTGAGCCGCATTCCGGTGCGCGAAGCCCTGATGCAACTGGAGGCGCAAGGGCTGGTTAAATTCGAGGCCCATCGTGGCGCTGTGGTCACCATGCTGGCCCCCTCGACTATCGATGAGCTCTTTTATTTGCGAGCACTGCTGGAAGCCGATACCCTGTTTCACGCCGTCGACAAGATGACGGAAGCCACCTTTGCCCACGCGGAGGCGATCCTCGCCCAGTTTGATCAGGCCCTGGCGTCAGGCACCCGGATCGAGCATTGGGCCGAGCTGAACCACAGCTTTCACGCCACCCTCTATCAGGCCGCCGCTCGCCCCCAGGCACTTGAGCTGATCGCCCAGCTCAATCGAAACTGTGACCGCTATGTCCGTTTCGAGCTGCTGTTTGCCCAAGGCGGCATAGACAAGGCAGAGCGGGAGCACGCCCAGCTGCTGGAATTGTGCCGTGCCCGGCGCAAGCACGAGGCGGTGGTGCTGCTCAAGCAGCATATCGAAGCGGCAGGCCAATCGGTCAAGCAGATCCTGGCAAACGGCCATCAAAAATGAATTTTCATATAGCAACCATCTGGCACTAACGACATGAATAATTTCGAGATAATTGAAACCCGCGTCGCCCAAGTCAGGGCTGAGCTGATAATGCAGGAACTGGACGCCTTTATCGTCCCCCACGATGATGAGCACCTTGGTGAATACATCCCTGCCTACGCTGAGCGGCTGGACTGGCTCACCGGTTTCAACGGTTCTGCCGGCATCGCCATCATCCTGGCCCAACGTGCAGCCTTGTTCGTTGATGGTCGCTATACCGTGCAGGCCCCCATGCAAGTCCCTGCGCAACTGTTTGAGTTTCTCCACCTCAATAACGATCCTCACATCCCTTGGTTAGCCGAACAACTGCCCTCTGGCGCCCGCGTAGGTTTTGACGCCCGCCTCCATAGCCTGACCTGGTACAACAACGCCAAGGCCGTGCTGGCCGAACACGGCATCGAACTGGTCCGCGTCGAGCAAAATCCCATCGACCAAAGCTGGCTTGATCGCCCAGAGCCGGCGAAAAACCCGGCCATCCTCTACAGCGAGGCACTGGCAGGTCAATCAAGCCAGGCCAAACGGGAATTGCTGGCAGCCGATCTGCGCAAGCGCGGGCTCGATGCCGTACTGCTAACCCAGGCCGAGCCCATCAACTGGCTGCTCAACCTGCGTGGCCGCGATATCGAGCGGCTGCCTGTGGTGCTGGGCTTTGCGGTGCTCTACGCCAACACCACCATGGATTTCTTCGTCGATACCGACAAAATAGACTGTTTTGCGTTTAGCCAGCATGTAGGCCAAGACGTCTCCGTCTACCCCATCGACAAGCTCGGCGACGTGCTGCAGCGCATCGGGGAAGATCAACAAAGAGTGCTGGCCGACCCTGATAGCGCTAACGCCTGGAGCCAGCTCATCATGGCAGAGGCGGGTGCCATTCTGGTGGCAGGCCAAGACCCGACCATGCTGCCCAAAGCGTGCAAGAACGAGATCGAGCTAACCGGCATGCGCGCTGCTCATCTGCGTGACGGCGTTGCCATGACCCGCTTCCTTGCCTGGCTGGATCGGCTGATCGCCTCCGGCGAGTTCGAGGGTGTGGATGAAGGCACCTTGGCGGATCAGGTGGAAGCCTTCCGCCGTGAGCAGGAGCACTACGTCGAGCCGAGCTTCGACACCATCTCAGCGCTCGGCCCCAACGCTGCCATGTGCCACTACAACCACACCAATGGCACTCCCCGTGCGTTTGGTCAGGACGGCCTCTACCTGCTCGACTCAGGCGCGCAATATTTCGATGGCACCACCGACATCACTCGCACCATCAAGGTGGGTGAGGTCAGCGCCGAGCAAAAAGCCATGTTTACCCGAGTGCTGCAGGGTCATATCGCGCTGGATCAAGCCCGCTTCCCCCGCGGCACCGCCGGTATTCAGCTCGACGTATTGGCCCGCATGCCGCTGTGGCAAGCCGGTTACAACTATGACCACGGCACCGGGCACGGGGTCGGCCACTTCCTGAGCGTCCATGAAGGCCCCCAGCGCATCGCACCAAAAGGGAACCTGGTTGCCTTGCAGCCGGGCATGGTGCTCTCCAACGAGCCAGGCTACTACCGAGAAAATGGCTTCGGCATCCGCTGTGAGAATCTGGTGGTGGTGACCGAGCAGGAACAGATGGGCGAGCTGCCGATGCTGGGCTTCGAGCGACTGACCCAGGTGCCGTTCGATACGCGCTTGATTGACCGCAGTTTGTTGAGCCAGGCCGAGTTTCGCTGGATCAACGATTACCATATCGAGGTGTTCCGCCGCCTGAGCCCGTTGCTCGAGGGTGAGGATCTCGCCTGGCTGGAGCAGGCAACCAGCCTCCTCTGATAACTCAGGGCCTGCGGGCCCTGTTTTTTCATCCCCCGGTTTGACCTGTATCAACGACCCGCGCGAGCAGGTCAGGACAATGGCGGCCATGAAACGTTATCACACCAGCCCAACCCAGGGCTCACCCGCCACGCTTTGCCAACCACCCAGTGACCACCCCAGACTGATGCGCGAGCAGCAAACGGTCAGCGCCATGATCCGCCTCTACTGCCGGCACCATCACCAAGACCCCGATTGCCATCGCTGCCAACAATTGCAGGATTTCGCCCATCAACGGCTGCGTCGCTGCCGTTATGGCCATGACCAGAAACCCACCTGCGCCAACTGTACTATTCACTGCTATGCCCCGGTGATGCGCAAACAAATCCAGCACGTCATGATATGGAGCGGGCCCCGTATGCTATTGCGCCACCCTTGGCTGGCGATCCGCCATCTGCTCGACAGCTGGCGCAAGGCACCGAAGCGACCAAACAGCCGACCACTCCCCCGCTGAACATCCTCTCCTTGCATCGGGCAAGGGCATCTCACTACCCTAGTGCTCATCGACCATCGCTGACCTTAAGGTCAGCGACCCTTGCTACCCATATTGCGACCGATGGAGTCCTGATGTACCACACCCCACCCCTGCTGCGTACCGCCACCCATGCCGATATGCACGCCATCTGGCAGATCGATGCCCACGTCTTCGGTACAGATATCTATCCGGCCTTCTTCTTCCGCCAAGCCATGGACCTGTGGCCCGATCTGCTACTGGTGGCCGAATACGAGGGGCGCCTGGTGGGCTATGTGCTGGGCGGCGTCGGTCAGGATCACACCCAAGGCTGGGTACTTTCGCTGGCAGTGCAGCCAGAAGCCCGCGGTTTCGGCCTCGCAGAGCGGATGATGCGCCAAATAGAGATCAATCTGCAGGCCCTGCAAATCACTCGGATTCAGCTCACCGTTGATCCTGCCAATCCGGCTCAACGGCTCTACTATCGCCTCGGCTATCAATTAATTGAGGAAGTGGCAGACTACTTCGGCGCGAACGAAGCGCGCTTGTTGCTGGCAAAAAAACTCTCTGCCAGCGCCGTCTCGCAAGGACAAAGTAACTCATAGAACCCATAATTGGTTGCATTAGCCGATGTTGTATAGGACGGGGTTGACGTAGCATGGCGCTCATCAACCGGATTATTCAGATAACATGCCGCCCAGGAGGCCCACCATGTTGAAGCGTATGACCCTTATTGCCCTGCTGGCTGCTACCACCATCACCGGATGCGCTAACAGTGACATTTACTCTGGCGATGTCTATACCAAGGATCGCGCCAAACAGGTACAGACGGTCAGTTACGGCACCATCATCACCACCCGCCCGGTCAAGATCCAGGCCGAGGATAACTCGGTACTGGGCACCATTGGTGGCGCCGTTGTTGGTGGCCTGCTGGGCAGCACTGTTGGTGGCGGCGTTGGGCGAGATTTGGCAACTGCCGGTGGGGCGATTGCCGGGGCCGCAGCGGGCAAAGCCGCAGGTGACAAGCTCAATCAGGTCGATGGCGTCGAGCTTGAGATCAAAAAAGAGACTGGCGAGGCTATCGTGGTGGTGCAAAAGGCCAGCCCCACCTTTGTACCCGGTGCCCGAGTTCGCATGACCCAGGGCAATGGCGCCATCAACGTGGCGGTGGTCAACTAAACCCGCTTCACTATCAGCCAATAAACCATAAAAAAAACCGCCGAATACAATTCGGCGGTTTTTTATGGTGTGGTCATCCCACTTACATGCTGTAGGCCTTCTCACCGTGGGAGGTCACATCCAGCCCTTCCCGCTCGGCATCATCCTTCACCCGCAGCCCAATCATCATATCAACCACCTTGAACGCTACGGCAGCAACCGCTCCCGACCAAAGAATGGTGACACCGACCCCGATAGCCTGGATCTTCACCTGCGCCAGAATGGAATAGTTCTCGGCAACTTGGTTGGTGACATAGTCCCACACCCCGGTGCCACCGAGATCCGGGCTGGCGAAAACACCCGTCAGCAGCGCACCGAGAATACCGCACACCCCATGCACCCCAAACACATCCAGGCTGTCATCCGCCCCCAGCAAACGCTTGAGACCGTGCACCCCCCACAGGCCCGCCACACCACTGATCAGACCCATCAGCAGCGCACCGCCCACCCCTACAAAACCAGCCGCAGGGGTAATCATCACCAGACCGGATACCGCGCCGGAGGCCGCGCCTAGCAAGGAGGGGCGCCCTTTCAGCAGCCACTCGGCAAAAGTCCAGGAGAGGGCGGCTGCCGCAGGCGCCACCCAAGTATTAATAAAGGCCAGCGCCGCGACACCATTAGCCTCAAGAGAAGAGCCTGCGTTGAAACCGAACCAACCAAACCAAAGCAAGGATGCCCCTATCATGGTCATGGTCAGGCTATGGGGGGTCATGGGATCACGACCATAGCCCAAACGCTTGCCCACCAGATAAGCACCCACCAGCCCCGCCACGGCGGCGTTGATATGCACCACGGTCCCCCCCGCAAAGTCGAGCGCACCATGCTGGAACAAGTAGCCAGCGGTGGCGGTCGCGGTCGCAGCAGCCTCGGCGCTGGTATAGGCATCCGGACCCGCCCAATACCACACCATATGCGCCAGCGGGATATAGGCGAAGGTGAACCAGATCACCGCGAACAACAGCACGGCCGCAAACTTGATGCGCTCGGCAAACGCCCCCACGATGAGGCCGCAAGTGATGGCGGCAAAAGCCCCCTGGAACACCACATAGATCAGCTCGCTGATGCCGACGCCCTTGCTGAAGGTGGCAGCGATGGAATCAGGGGTGACACCATTGAGCAGTACCTTGCTAAACGAGCCATAAAAACGGCCCCCTTCGGTAAAGGCCAACGAATATCCGTAGACGATCCACAGCACAGAAATAAGGCAAAACAGAGTAAAGACCTGCATCAACACGCTGAGCATGTTTTTGGCGCGCACCAAGCCACCGTAGAACAAGGCCAGACCCGGAATTGACATCAGGATCACCAGCGCGGCCGAAATAAGCATCCAGGTATTATCGCCTTTGTTGATGGTCACACTGGCAACGGCTGCCACCGCAGCCGGTACCTGAGCGACCTCTTCGGCCCAGCTTGGGCTAACCAGCAAGGCAGGTAACATCAATAGTCCCGCTATCATCCATTTTTTGAACATAATGCACTCTCCTTCCCTGTCGTACCGGTGCAACACCGGCTCCGTTTGCCTGATTGAATCTATGACAGCCGCACGGCATTGCTGCGACTGACTAAAATAGCGGCCGTGGTCGGCACCTGGCGCTCGTTCTACACCGTCATCATGGCATCAGCCTTTGATCACAACAGAGCAGATCTATTTGGTAATTAGCATAAAGCGGGCCACTAAAATAAATCATTAAAAATCAGCAAATTAAACATACTCAACGCCCTAGTTGCACCAAGATGACGCACAGGTAGCACGCAACTGCACGGGGTTGCCTCGCGATAGAGCAGGCAATAGGTGATGCACCATAAGTGCGCAGGCCCGACTCTCGGCCACCGCCACAACCTGTATATCGTGGCACCTGGCCCAGCGCGACCACTGTTCATCCACGGTTAACTGCCGCCCCGTATGCTGATAGCAATCTGGGTCATGGTGACCCGCTCCCCCAGCAAAAGGACATCAGGGAATGGTTTCCGCTCCGCTCAACGACCCCAAAACCACCCTCGCAGAAACCCTGAGGAACACGGCTCATGCCATTACCGAGAGCCATATCAGCCTGCGCCAGATGCTCGCGCTGGTGGGGGAACAGGGGATGCTGCTGTTCTGCGTGCTGCTCACGGTCCCCTTTCTGCTACCCGTCTCTATCCCCGGCGTTAGCACCCCCTTTGGCCTGCTGATCTTCTTTATCGGCATTGGGATTACCCTCAACCGGGTACCCTGGCTGCCCGCCATGCTAATGGAGCGTCGTTTCGCCGCAGACCAGCTCAAACCGACCCTGCACAAGGGCGCAAACTTGCTGGCAAAGGTCGATCGGCTCATCCGCCCCCGCCTGCTATTGCTTACCGGCAGCAACACAGTCAACCGCTGTAACGGCCTGCTGATCATGCTGGCGGCCCTGTTGCTGATGCTGCCCCTTGGCGCTATCCCCTTCACCAATGCCATGCCTGCCTGGGCCATTTTGCTGCTGGCCACCGGCATGTTGCAACGAGATGGCCTGTTCGTGGCCAGCGGCTATCTGCTGGTCAGCACCACACTGATCTGGTTCAGTGTGCTCGCCATGGGCTTGCTGATGGCAGGGCAAGGCGCCACCCATTTGCTGAGCGGGCACACCACACTCTAACCGTACTATCAGGGATCAACAGGGGGGCCGGATGCTGGCTGTCATGCGTGAAGGCATCCCCTCATTCACCATCAGGGATAGCCGCCCCGTCATCACAGGGGGTGGCACCACCAACCAGGGATCGTCAGATGAAAAATGCCATCGTCACTGCCCGCTTCACCATCATCAACCCACAAGGGGAAGCGCTCACCCTCAAGATCGCCATCAAGGCTCCCGAGCCGGTTCCCAAGACGGCTCATGGCGACTGGCGCTGCAAGGTGAAACTGGCGGGGCTTTGCGATAACAGTTTTATTTACGGCGTCGACGGGCTGCAAGCCCTGAGCCTGGCCATCAAATATGTTGAAACCGAGCTGCGAGCCTTCTCCGATGCGGGTTGGCAATTCTATCTGCCCGATTGCCCCAATCAGCCCATCGATATCACAGCCCGCTATTTCCCGGCGATGTGATGCCCCCGCACCCAATCGCGCGACCGGGCGTTCTGCTTGCCCCACAGGGCAATATCCTCTTTGAAAAATGGCCTGATAGCCGGCCTGGCATGCGAGTGCATTGCCAAGGAGGGCAAGTAAAAGCAGGGAGCAAA
>JBOFSK010000346.1:0-14906 GCA_051651505.1 Aeromonas sp. | reverse complement strand
GCCGATCATTCTCGCTGCTGCTGCGACTGGGGATCACCCCCTCGAAGCGCACCAGCAGTTGCTGTTCCCCATCGCTCAGGGTGGCATGCTGCTCATCCTGCAGCGTGCCACGGCTCACCGCGAGGATGCGAAAATTCTCTGGCACCTTCACTTCCACTACGGCCTGCGCACTGCCTGCCCCGAACACTGCACAGAGCAGCACAAACCGGGTCAACCCTCTATTGCTCTTCATTCCCGCTGATCTTCTTGATGCCGATGATGGGCGCAGGGTAGCAGCCGAAGATGACAGAAAAATAACGCCGCTCAGAGCAGGTAATTGGGTCGCTCGGCAAACCACTGGGCCAGCACCTGCTTGAACAGCCGGATCTTGCGCGGCACCCGCCGCTGCTGGGCATGCAGCACATGAAGCTGATGCAGGCCGCTCTGCCACTCGTCGAGCACAGTCACCAGCTCCCCCGCCGTCAGCAACGATTCCACCAGCATCAACGGGCACTTGGCATAGCCCATGCCGGCGCGCACCAGTTGCAGCACGGTACTGTAGTGGTTGGCCCGCACCTTGCCCTGCACCAGAATGTGGGCCTCCTCCCCCGCACGGATAAAGTGCCACTGCTCCCAGGCCGGATTGTGCCCCTGCAACAGGCAGCTACGGCCATCAACTCATAGGGGGTGGCAGGACGCCCCTCGCGCGCCATCCCTCACCTGAGCGACAAGGGCTCCATCACCCTGATCAGCGGCATTCTGAGCGAGGAGCCGATCAACTGGGGGGTGAGTGCCAGCACCGTCAACGGCGCCATCGATCACTTTGTGAAAGCCGCCGCCTGTGAGCTGCCGAGGGGCCTGCGCATCAACGTGGTGAGCCCCACCGTGCTGGCAGAGTCGATGGACAAATACGCCGACTTCTTCCCGGGCTTCGTGCCGGTGCCCGCCGCCAGGGTAGCGCTGGCTTACCAAAAATCGATACTGGGTATCCAGACCGGTCAGGTGTTCAGAGTCAACGGCTGAGCGCCATTCGCTTACCGCCAGACCAGCAATAAAAACGGGCCCCGCAGCGGGGCCCGTCAGTTTCCTTGTCTCTCTCCGTCGCCACCAGCAAACGTTTGTTTATGGGCGACAAAAAAAGAGAGCAACCCTTAGTCGATCAGACCGTACTGCTCACGCAGCACTGCAATGATTTCCTGCTTGGGGTTGGCAGCGCGCATCAGCTTGTGGCCGATGATCTTCTCGGCGATCCCGACGTAGGTGTTGGAGATATCCATCATCACTTCGGTAGGCAGCTTGTTGTCACGGGCCAGGGCGAAACGTTCCGGCATGCGGTGCTTGTTAAGCAGGATATCCGGATCCGGGAAGTGGCTCAGCAGCCACTGACGGAAACCCTCTTTAGACTTCTCGACGATCTGACCATCACGCAGCGCGGCGCCATCCCAGATACGGGAGCTGTCAGGGGTACCCACTTCATCCATGTAGATGAGTTTTTCGTTGCCAGCGGCATCATAGACATAGCCAAACTCGAACTTGGTATCGACAAAGATCTGATCCAGCCCGGCCAACGCGTCGCTGATAACGTTGAAGCCCTCTTTGAGCAGCTCTTGATAGCGATCGATATCAGCCGGCTTGCTGAAATTGAAGCTCTGGTAGTGACGCTCGATATCGGCACGGGAGACATTGACGTCATCCGCTTCCGGCACCCCATCCAACCCTGTCAGCACACCCTTAGTGGAGGGGGTGATCAGGATCTGTGGCAGTTTCTGATCCTTCTTGAGCCCCTCTGGCAAAGTGATGCCACAGAACTCGCGCTCACCGTCCTGATAAGCTCGCCACATGGAGCCGGTGATGTACTGGCGGGCAATCGCCTCAATCATCACAGGACGGGCTTTTTGCACGATCCAGACCAAGGGGTGGGGAATATCCAGAATGTGGCTATCAGCCAGCCCCTTCTCCTTGAACAGCTTGAACCAGTGACCAGAGATAGCATTGAGCGCCGCCCCTTTACCCGGCACGCCATTGAGCCCGTCTACCCCTTGCCAGATACAGTCGAAGGCCGAGATACGATCGCTTATCACCATCAAGGCAAGCGGTGTATCGGCAGGCACATCATAGCCTTTCTCTTGGATAAGCCGGGCGCTGTCTGCGGCGGTCAACCAGTAGACGCTGCGCACTTTGCCGGAATGGACAGGTTTATCGGTACGGATCGGTAAATCATCGTTCACCGCCAATACTTGATCTGCAAGATTCATGGCTAATACAACTTCCTGTTAGTGGATGTAAAAAAAGCGCCAAGCCCCTGCTCACGGGGAAATTCATCTCATCATCTTGGTGCCAGATAACAAAACAGGGGCACTAGGCCCCTGTTTTTATTTTACGTTTGCAGCTGGCTGCTCGGCCTGCCCCTTGGCAAATGCCTTGGACAAGCTGATATACATCTGGGAGATAACCCCGGACGATACCGGCTTCTTGTCCTTGTCGAACAGGGTGATGGAGGTCTTGCCTCCCGCCATTTCGCCAAGCTGGAAGCGGAATGTCTCCTCCGCCAGTTTGAACGGCTCGCTCCCTTTGGCTTGCCAGAAAGCGCTACCTGGATCGTCATACTCGACATCGATCCAGCCCAGCGACTGCTGGGTGTCCTTGATGGTAAAACCATAAGCCGGCAACAGCTGATTGAGACGACGCCACACCAGCTCAAAGGAACCGTCGGCAATCCAGGCACTCAAGTCGTTGTTGTCCAGACCCAGTTGCAGCGCCATGCCATCGTTGGACTTGTGCTGCTCGCGGGCTTTCAACTGCTGGTCGTAATAGAGCGAAAACTGGTTCAGTACCCGCGCCGCATAACGCTGGGCATCGGCAGGGGTCAGCTGGTTGCTGGTCTCGCCATCGATGGTCTCTTCGTGATCCAGCACCCGTACCGACATATTGACCGCCCGGCGCTGCTCATCATTGCGCACGGTGATCTGATAACGCTGACGGATGTTGAAATCATCATCACCTTCCCCCCAGCCATCAAGGGCGACCGTATTATCAAACCAACCGGTTTGCAGTACCCCATCTTGCTGATCCAACTTCTCGGTGGTGACCTTGTATTTGGCCAAGAAGTTCATCAGGAACGACCAGGTATCGCGCTCCACGCTCTGGCTGGTGCTCAGGGCATAGAAGGCCACGGTCGGCTCGCTGGCAGTCTGCACCACCTGACTGCCCGGCACCACGGTCAACAACTGGGCGGGTGGGCGCACATCAACCTTGGCACCGAGGGCACCTTCACGGCTGCGCTCGGGCAGCGGCGGAATGTCATACTGGCTGTTGAACGCAGGGGCGCTTAATCCGCTGGGGATCAGGAACGCGCGGCCCTCGAGGCGGGCATCTTCATATTCAAAGCCTCGGTTGGCCATCTTGCGATCCTGGGGTGAACTGCAACCGGCCAACACGGCCAAGGTCGCCACACTCAACACCAGACAGGCTTTATTTCCCTTTCCATTTGATTTAAACACTCGCCATCAACTCCGCAGTGGTCAGTGCTCGCGCCATCGCCTGTTCGCCCTCGGGGGTGAGGTCAACCAGTGGCAAGCGCAAGGTGGCCGTTGCTATCAGTCCCAGCTGGGCACAGGCCCATTTCACCGGGGTGGGGCTCGGTTCACAGAACAGAGTCTGGTGCAACGGCATCAAGAGATTGTTGATGTCATGGGCCTGCCCGGTATCACCGGCCAGCGCAGCACGACACATGTCGGCCATCTGGGCCGCTGCAATATTGGTGGTGACCGAAATGACACCATCGCCACCTTGCAGCATAAAATCACAACCAGTGGCATCATCGCCACTGTAAAGGGCAAATGCCGGCCCGCACAACTCGCGCAGCCGCAGGGTGCGGCTCAAATCCCCCGTCGCCTCTTTCAAACCAATAATACCGGGAACCTTGGCCAGACGAGCCACAGTCTCGGGTTTGAGATCGCAACAGGTGCGGCCGGGCACATTATAAAGAATTTGAGGCAGACCACTAGCCTCGGCGATCGCACAATAGTGACGATAGAGACCCTCTTGGGTGGGTTTGTTGTAGTAAGGGGTCACAGAGAGACCCGCTACCACGCCGGTTTTGGCCAGTCGCTTGGTCAATTCGATAGCGTGAGCGGTATTGTTAGAGCCGCATCCAGCGATAACCGGTATGCGTCCGGCAGCATATTCCACGGTCTTTTCAACAACGGCGATGTGTTCCTGTTCGCTCAGGGTCACCGATTCCCCTGTGGTCCCCACCGCCACGATGGCGCAGGTCCCGGCACTGACATGATACTCGACCAGTTTGGCCAGACTGGTCCAATCGACTTCACCTGAAGCCAACATGGGGGTAACGAGCGCAACAATACTACCGCGTAACATGGATATTTCTCCCGATTTTCAGGGGCGTAATGGTAAAGCTGCCCCCTGGGAAAAACAAGGGAGAGAGGGGCGCAAGCCGTGCTACCATCCAGCACAAAATACCCTGCATGAACGCTTGGGCATGATACGAGAACAAGGCCACCAAGGCCTGACCGTTAGCCCGCAACCCAAGCTTTCACCACGAAATAATGGACGAGAGACGATTTATGACTCACTACCTGGTCGTAACAGCCATCGGCACCGACAGGCCTGGCATCGTCAATGAAGTGACCCACCACGTCAGTGGCTGTGGTTGCAACATTGTGGACAGCCGTCTTGGCATCTTCGGCAATGAATTTACCTTCATCATGCTACTCTCCGGCGACTGGAACAGCATGATGCAACTCGAAATCAGCCTGCCCCTGCGTAGCCAGGAGTGGGATCTCATCACCATGATGAAACGCACCGAACGCCATCAGTCACTGCAGTATGACATCAGCGCCAGCGCTGAACTGCTGATCCGCGACGAGCCTGGTATCGTGAGCCAGTGCACTCAGTTCTTCAGCGAACATGGCTGGAGCATCCAGGCGATGCAATCCATGACCCTGGAGCAGCAGCCGTTCAACCTGCTCAAGATCAGTTTTCAGCTCAATCTGGCCAGAGAGGGTGAAGTGGCCGGTTCACAAGCTGCATTCGCCGATTTCTGTCGTCAACTGGGTGCCGAATCGTTCGAGTTTATCGTCAATCGCAAACACGCCTGAGGGCGTTTTACCCGAGGAGATCCCATGCAACCACTTCACGCCGGCAGCCCTGCCCCCGCTTTCTCCCTGCCCGACCAGAATGGCAATCAGGTCAGTCTTGCTGACCTGCGTGGCAACAAGGTGCTGATCTATTTCTACCCCAAGGCGATGACCCCGGGCTGTACCACCCAGGCCTGCGCGCTGCGCGATGTCAACGCCGAGCTGGCAGACCTCAATGTGGTGGTGCTCGGCATCAGTCCGGATCCGGCCAAACGATTGAAGAAGTTCGAAGAGCGGGATCAACTCAACTTCACTCTACTGGCCGATGAAGATCACGCAGTAGCCGATGCCTTTGGCGTCTGGGGCCCGAAAAAGTTCATGGGCAAGGAGTATGACGGCATTCATCGCCAGAGCTTCCTGATCGATGAAGAGGGCAAGATCGCCCATCACTTCGACAAGTTCAAAACCAACGACCATCATCAGGTCGTACTGGATTTTCTCAAGGGATAACTCTCCCCTGCGTCATTGAAAGGCCTGCCATGCAGGCCTTTTTTGCCTGGCCAGCAACCCCTTGCCAACGGATTTTTCTCATCAACTCCCCCGCCCAGATCAAAAAATTCATTTTATCTATGGGTTAACGTGACCCCAGAATCATCTTCCAGCGAGATATCCCATGAATATGAGCAACACCGAGCGTTTGATCCTGAGCAACCAGTACGACATTCTGGCCAAACTCAATCCAGAGCAAGCAGATGCCTATCAGCGTGCCAGCACCATCATCGAACGTGGCTACTGCCTGCAGATCCTTGAGCTGGAGAAGAGCTTCGGCCATCTGGATCTGGCCACTTGCCAGGAGGTGATTGACACCCTGGAGCTGCACCACGCACTGGCCATCTCATGGGGTAATCTGGATGCCGCCGATCAGGGCGAGATCACCGCCAACCGCCTGGAGTTCAACGGCTACAGCCGCAGTCAGGAGCGAGAACTGGCGGACTACGTCTGCTTCTTACTCGAAGTGGATAAACGCTTCCCCGAGCTCAAATGCCCGTGCGACGAGCTCTCCAGCGACATCGCCATGCGCGACAAATACCAGCGCATGTTGCAGGTATGGCGTCAGTGCCCGCGCCAGTACAAGCTATCCATTCAGGAAATCCGCAAGGTGCTGGCGGCCTGATCCGCACACCGACCGCAACAAAAAAAGGCGCCACTGGCGCCTTTTTGCATCTGAGTCGGGTTATTCGTAGAGAAAGGATTTATCGAGCTGTTGAAAGGCCGCCTTGAGGGTATCCGCCAGCTCTTCATAGCGCGGCTGTGATACCAGCGGACGACGTCCCCCCTGCTCGTTCATCTTGCCATTGATCTCCCGATACCAGTTTGCCAGCGAAGGGGGTAAGCGGGTATCGGCCCGCTGACCAAGCCAGTAGTAACCCTGCAGCGGCAAACTGAGCAAAAACAACACGGACGTAATAACGGAAGGCCAGTAGTGCAGCTCACCAAACTGAAACTGCAGCATGACGCTGAGCACCGCCAACGCCGGGATCACCTTGAGTGCAAACTCGGTCGCCTTGATCACCCGATTTTCAGGAAACATCGCATTGAGCTCGGGACGGCGCGGCCAAAGCGTCATATAATGGCGCCCTTGCTGTAACTTAGTTCCAAAAATGTTCATGCTCCGGCTACCTCCGAGCGCTTTTTCAACGGACCAACGGCAAAACCGCGACAATATTTGATGCAAAGTAACAAAGATTGAGGATGACTTTGTTATTTTTCAACAATCGGGTTATCCTTTGTGCGCCCAATTTTGCGTCAAAAGCAGCACGCTATTGACCTGTCAGGGACATCTGGATTTCGGGTCTTGTATCACTATACAAGGGGCAAGCAACAGATTGCCAACCCTCAAAAGGATAAGTTGAAAGTTTTTGGACCCACGAGGTCCAATGCATCCGCCTACACCCCCCAATCTGCGATAGGATTTATTCATGAGTAAGCTGGTTCTTGTTCTTAACTGTGGCAGCTCTTCCCTGAAGTTTGCTGTCATTGACGCAACCACCGGTGATGACCTGCTGTCCGGCCTGGCTGAGTGCTTCGGCCTCGACGACGCCCGCATCAAGTGGAAACTGAATGGCGAGAAAGGCAGTGCCGATCTGGGCGCAGGTGCCGCTCACCAGGAAGCGCTGGACTTCATCGTCAACAAGATCCTGCCGCTCAATCCGGAACTGGCCAAGAACCTGATCGCTATCGGTCACCGTGTTGTTCACGGTGGTGAGCGCTTCACCTCCTCCGTGGTGATCTGTGATGACGTCATCGCCGGCATCGAAGCCGCCGTACCTTATGCACCGCTGCACAACCCGGCTCACCTGATCGGTATCCGTGAAGCGCGCCGCGTCTTCCCGGCGCTGGCTGACAAGAACGTGGCCGTGTTCGATACCGCGTTCCACCAGACCATGCCACAAGAAGCCTTCCTGTACGCCCTGCCGTACAAGCTCTACAAAGAGAACGGCATCCGTCGCTACGGCGCCCACGGCACCAGCCACTACTACATCAGCCTGGAAGCTGCCAAGCAACTGAACAAGCCGGTTGAAGAGCTCAACATCATCAACTGCCACTTGGGCAACGGCGGTTCCGTCTGCGCCATCAAGAACGGTAAGTCTGTAGATACCTCCATGGGTCTGACCCCGCTGGAAGGCTTGGTCATGGGTACCCGCTCCGGCGATCTGGACCCGGCCATCATCTTCTTCCTGCACGACAAGCTGGGCATGAGCGTGGCTGAGATCAACACCATGCTGACCAAAGAGTCCGGCCTGCAGGGTCTGACCGAAGTGACCTCCGACTGCCGTTTCGTTGAAGACAACTACGACAGCAAAGAAGAAGCCAAGCGTGCCATGGATGTTTACTGCTACCGCCTGGCCAAGTACATCGGTGCTTACGCCGCTGCAATGGACGGTCGTCTGGATGCCGTAGTCTTTACCGGTGGTATCGGTGAAAACTCCGCACCTATCCGTGAAATCACCTTGAACAAGCTCGGCCTGCTGGGTTTTGATGTTGATCAGGCTGCCAACTTGGCTGCCCGCTTCGGCAAGGGTGGTGAGATCACCAAGGCGGGTTCAACCAAAGCCCTGGTTATCCCGACCAATGAAGAGTGGGTCATCGCCCACGATGCGCTGGCCCTTATCGGCGCTTGATTAATACAGTAACTCGAGGCCGCCCTAGGGCGGCCTTTTCCTGATCCCAAAAAATGAACAAGGGGTGTAAAGTGGCACGCACTATTATGCTTATCCCGGTCGGCACAGGTGTCGGCGTAACGTCCGTGAGTCTTGGTGTGGTTCGCGCCATGGAGCGTCACGGTGTCAATGTCAGCTTCTTCAAACCAGTCGCCCAACCGCGTCCAGGTGAAACGGGTAGCGAGCGCTCCACCGCCGTGATCCGCGCAGCATCCAACATCAATCCGCCCGAGCCGTTCACCCTCTCTTATGCCGAGAACATGATCAGTACCAGCAACACCGATATTCTGCTGGAAGAGATCGTGGCGCGCTTCGAAGAGCACGTGAAGTCCAGCGGTGCTGAAGTGCTGGTGGTGGAAGGCATGGTGCCAACCGACAAACAGCCCTTTGCCAACAAGCTGAACTACGACGTCGCCAAGGCACTGGATGCGGACATGATCTTCGTCACCCATCCGGGCCATGATTCCAGCCAGAAGCTGAAAGAGCGCATCGAGCTGGCCTGCTCCAACTTCGGGGGTGTCAACAACCCACGTATCGTGGGTTGCGTGATCAACAAGGTCGGTGCCCCGGTTGACGAGCATGGCGTGACCCGCCCTGACCTGACCGAGATGTTCGAAGCCCATCACCACATGTCCGAAGCGGCCCACAATCTGGAAGTGCTGCAGGTATTTGGCAAGAGCCCGCTACGTATTCTGGGTTGCATCCCTTGGAATACCCAGCTCATCGCCCCGCGCGCCAAGGATCTCGCCAAGCATCTGGCAGCCAAGATCTTGCACAAGGGTGAACTGGATAACCGTCGTCTGCAGACCGTGACCTTCTGTGCCCGCTCCATCCACAACATGGTTGAGCACTTCCGTCCGGGTAGCCTGCTGGTGACCTCTGGCGATCGCTCCGATGTCATCGTCTCTGCCTGCCTGTCGGCCATGAATGGCGTCAAGCTCGGTGCCCTGCTGCTAACCGGCAACTACCATCCGGAACCGCAGGTAATGGCCCTGTGCCAACAGGCTATGGCCACCGGCCTGCCGATCATGATCACCGGCACCAACACCTGGCAAACCGCGGTCAGCCTGCAAAACTTCAATGTCGACATTCCGGAAGATGACCGCGAGCGCATTGAACTGGTGCAGGATTATGTCGCCGGTCACATCGACAAGCAGTGGATCGAGTCGCTGACTGTCAGCTCTACCCGTTCCCGCCGTCTGAGCCCGCCGGCATTCCGTTATCAGCTGACCGAGCTGGCCCGTCAGGCCAACAAGCGCGTTGTGCTGCCAGAAGGCGAAGAGCCACGCACCATCAAGGCTGCCGCCATCTGTGCTGAACGCGGCATCGCCCGTCCGGTACTGCTGGGCAACCCGGAAGAGATCCGTCGTGTTGCGGAACAACAAGGTGTGGTGCTGAGCAGCAGTGTTGAGATCATCGATCCAGTGGCCGTACGGGAGCGTTATGTTGCGCGTCTGGTCGAGCTGCGCAAGAACAAGGGCATGACCGAAGTGGTTGCCCGCGAACAGCTGGAAGACAACGTGGTACTGGGTACCATGATGCTGGAGCGCAACGAAGTTGACGGCCTGGTTTCTGGCGCGGTGCACACCACTGCTAACACCATCCGTCCGCCGATGCAGATCATCAAGACTGCACCGGGCGCGTCCCTTATCTCCTCCATCTTCTTCATGCTGCTGCCTGATCAAGTGCTGGTCTACGGTGACTGCGCGATCAACCCGGACCCCACTGCCGAGCAGTTGGCCGAGATCGCCATCCAGTCTGCCGACTCTGCCACAGCCTTCGGCATCGAGCCGCGCGTCGCCATGATCTCCTACTCTACCGGTACCTCTGGCGCCGGTGCCGATGTCGAGAAAGTGCGGGCCGCGACCGAGCTGGCCAAAGCCAAGCGCCCCGACCTCATCATCGACGGCCCGCTGCAATATGACGCGGCCATCATGGAGAACGTGGCTAAATCCAAGGCGCCGAACTCACCGGTTGCGGGTAAAGCGACCGTGTTTGTGTTCCCTGACCTGAACACAGGTAACACCACCTACAAGGCGGTACAGCGCTCTGCTGAGCTGGTCTCCATCGGCCCTATGCTGCAAGGCATGCGCAAGCCGGTTAACGATCTCTCCCGCGGCGCTCTGGTTGACGACATCGTCTACACCATCGCCCTGACCGGTATTCAGGCGGCTCAAGCTGACTAATTAGCTGACCACTTGAAAAAACGATCCTAAAGGCTGCTTTCCCCTGGTAAGCAGCCTTTTTAATGAGTAATTTATTAAATAACAGTTAAACCAACCTGCCGCTCGCGTTAACGCAGCACAATACCGCATTTCCCCCCCCCACAAAACACTGACCTAACACCATACCGGTCGGTTCAACATCACGCGAACGCCATCATAAAAACTCATTTAAAATCATTCACTTATTTTTAATGCAAGCCAATGAGCCGCGGCTTATAGCAAATTAGCCAGCATCTGTAACTGCCTGCACCAATCCGGCAAGCGCTGCAAAATGCGCTATCTATCAATGGTGTTCCACTACACACAAGGATGCGTTCATATGCTGATGAAAAAGATTGCCAAGGTGATGTTGCTAGCAAGCCTGCCACTGTTGAGCCTGCCCTCCCTGGCCGTGGAAAAGGTGGTGCCCAAACCGGCCACGACCATGACCGCCGCCAAGGAGAGCGGCAAATTGAATATCAATACGGCGACCCTAACCGAACTCACCAGCCTCAAGGGAATAGGTGAAAAGAAGGCACAAGCCATCATCGATTATCGTGAAAAACAGGGTAAATTCACCTCAGTCGATCAACTGGAAGATGTGGATGGCATAGGTCCGGCCACGGTGGAGGCCAACCGAATGATGATTATGGTTAAATGATCGCCGGTCAGTGAGCTACAAATGGGGCAGCCGGTGGCTGCCCCATTGTTGTTGGGGTATCATGGCCACACTGTTATCTCTCTGGATAGTGTTCCATGAAAAAGACTCCTCTCGTTGTTCGCAAAGCAGTGCTCCCCGTCGCCGGCTTGGGCACCCGCATGCTGCCAGCCACCAAGGCCATCCCGAAAGAGATGTTACCGGTGGTCGATAAGCCCTTGATCCAGTACGTGGTACGTGAAGCGATCGCCGCCGGGATCAAGGAGATTATTCTGGTCACCCACTCCAGTAAAAACTCCATCGAAAACCACTTCGACAAGAGCTTTGAGCTGGAGGCGACCCTTGAGAAGCGGGTCAAGCGCCAACTGCTGGAAGAGGTACAACAGATCTGCCCCAAAGATGTGACCATCATGCACGTCCGTCAGGGTGAGGCCAAAGGGCTGGGCCACGCCGTGCTGTGCGCCCGCCCGCTGATCGGTGACAACCCGTTCGCCGTGCTGCTGCCGGATGTGCTGATCGACGAGGTTGCCAGCAACCTCAAGCAGGACAATCTGGCCGAGATGGTCCATATGTTTGAAGAGAACCAGATAAGCCAGGTCATGGTGGAAGCGGTTCCCGAGAGTGAAGTGGATAAATACGGCATCGCCGACATCCATGGCGAGACCCTGAGCGAAGGAATGTCGCTGCCGATGCAGGCCATTGTCGAGAAGCCGCCCCGTGATGAAGCTCCCTCCAATCTGGCGGTAGTGGGTCGTTATGTGCTCTCCGCCAATATCTGGCCGTTGCTGGAGAAAACCCCGACTGGCGCCGGTGACGAGATCCAGCTGACCGACGCCATCGCCATGCTGATGGAGCAGGAGCAGGTCAATGCCTACTTTATGAAGGGTAAGAGCCACGATTGCGGCAGCAAACTCGGTTATATGAAAGCGAATGTGGAATATGCGGTGCGCCATCGCGAGCTAAATGGCGAATTTATCGGCTGGCTCAAGCAGTTCGTCAACCAGTTGTAATCGCTTAAAAATCTCACTTTCACCACGAAACAAAAGGAGCATCAATCGATGCTCCTTTTTCATTAGCGCAACAAATAGCCAACTAAAAATCAAAAACAACAACCAAATCATAATGTTGTAATTTATTTACGCATGCTCTATAAGGATTGAGGCGTGTTTCTCGCCCTTGCATAAAAAACTCATAAAAAAATAAGTCACAGGTGGAAGTTCCAATGAATAACCCGTCAAAAGGGACCTTTTTAGGTCACCCCAAAGGGCTTTTTTTGCTCTTTAGTACCGAATTGTGGGAGAGATTCTCCTACTACGGCATGCGTGCCGTGCTGGTACTTTATCTGACTGACCTGACTGCCAACGGCGGTCTGGGCTGGAGTCAGGCTGATGCCCTCAAACTGTACGGTATCTATACCGGCTTGGTGTATATCACGCCGCTGATCGGTGGCTGGCTGGCAGATACCTTCCTCGGTCAACGCCGTGCCATCCTGATCGGTGCCGTGCTGATGGCGGCAGGTCAATTCACCCTGGCGCTGCCCCATGCCCTGTTCCCCGAGCAGGTCAACGCCCTGTTTTACGCGGGCCTTGCGCTGTTGATCATCGGGAACGGCCTGTTCAAACCGAACATCTCCACCATGGTGGGTGACCTCTATCAAGAGGGTGATCATCGCCGTGATGGTGCCTTTACCATCTTCTATATGGGGATCAACCTAGGCTCTCTGCTGGCTGGTATCATCTGTGGCTCTGCTGCAACCGCCTACGGCTGGCAAGCGGCCTTTATCGGGGCCGGTATCGGCATGTTGCTCTCACTGGTTGTCCAGGCGACCATGGCTCAACGCTTTCTCGGCGACATCGGCCGTATTCCCGCGGCCCAGCGCGCTGCCGCACAGCGTGCCAAAGAACAAAAAGCACCACTGACCAAACAGGAAGTGGATCGCATCAAGGTCATCTTGGTGTTGGGTCTGTTCACCATCATCTTCTGGGCTGGTTTCGAACAGGCCGGTGGCCTGATGAGCATCTATACCCAGGATTATACTGATCGGATGATCGGCAGCTTCGAGGTACCGACCGCCTGGTTCCAGTCCCTGAACCCCTTCTTTATTATCACCTTGGCCCCGATCGTGGCAGCCATCTGGATCAAGCTCGGTAAGAAAGAGCCGAACTCACCGGTCAAGTTCGCCATGGGTCTGCTGTTCCTGGCTGTCGGTTTTCTGTTCATGATCGGTGCTGTGCTGCAGCAAGATGGTGACCAAACCGTCAAGACGTCCATGTTCTGGCTGGTCGGTGCTTACCTGTTCCACACCTTGGGCGAGCTCTGCCTCTCCCCGATCGGCCTCTCCATGGTGACCAAACTGGCTCCGCTGCGTCTGGCTTCCCTGATGATGGGTGCTTGGTTCGGCTTCATTGCCCTGGCCAACTATGCTGCTGGCTTTATCGGCTCCTTCGTGGGTGAGGCTGGCCCTATCGCCATCTTTGGTGGCATCGCACTGGCAGCGGTACTGAGTGCCCTGATCCTGCTGGCCATGGCTAATCGCCTGGTCTACTGGATGCATGGTGCCGAAGGCCCCGCTATCGAGTCACCACAACAGGATCAGGCTCTGCAATCTGCTACTGCCTAATCCCGGTTAAGATCGCGAACAACAGACAGGGCACCCAATGGGTGCCCTGTCTGTTTATGGGGGTAACGAGCATGGCTCATACGCGGATCTTAGTGGTGGCTAACCTGCATATGAAGCCCACCGCTATTGTCACTGCCAAACTGCAGCACGAAGGGTTGCCGCCAACTGCGCTGATGCAAGGTGTAGTGGCGCTCGCCAAGCAAGCCCAGTGGCAAGCCGCCGGTACGCATCAACCAGCGGGGGGAGGCGATCCCGGCATTGGCATACCGCAATCCATCCTGTTGATCAAACAGCAGCGCTGCCATCGCAAAAGAGTTACCCACCCCTGATGCGATCAACTGCTGATTGAGGTAATCCAGCAACCGGTGAGGCTGACTGAGCAAACGACTCTCATTGCGTTGCAACTGGTGATAAGGCTGATTCATCAAGGATCGCACTAGGGCTGCGCAAAAAGCCGCATCAGCGGCCAGGATCGGCACCTCCAGCACCAGCACCAGCAATTTGTCTTCCACTTTAAAGGTGTCTGGGATAAACAGCTGCTCCCCTCCTTTAAAGGTCACCTGCCAGGGCCCCCACTCTTGCACACCGGGAGGTTTGAGCCCGGCCAGCAAACGGCTCGCCGCTTTGTCGTGAGCACTGAAGTAGTCGATATGATCCATCAGCTCCAACTGCTGCTCTCGGTAGGCGTCACCGTTAAGACACTGAGCAATACTGTGCTCGACCTGAGCATAATCCTCGAGTGGCTTGAGCAGAAAATCCTGGGCGCCGGCACGCAAAGCACTGGCCACCGCCTCCATGGTGCTCTTGGCCGAAATGACAATCACCGGAATATGAGGATAGTGGGCGGCTAGGCAGGCAATAACCTGATGGCCATCCATATTGGGCATATTGAGATCACACAAGACGATATGGGGTTGGTAGCAGGCGACGGCCGACAGCCCTTCAACACCATCTGCGGCCTGAAACACGCTAACCCCATCCCGCGCGAGATAATTCACCAGCGAGTGGCGAAAAACAGCCTCGTCTTCCACCACCAAGATCCGTAGCCCAGCTTTTGACATCTTAATAAAGCTCTTATTAGTCAATTGGTTATTTAGCAAAAACAAGATTAGTCCAAATTGACAT
>JBOFSK010000345.1:0-12791 GCA_051651505.1 Aeromonas sp. | reverse complement strand
AAATGGCGCGATGGCTTTCGATAATGCTATCATCGCCTACGAGCCGATTTGGGCTGTAGGTACAGGTAAGTGCGCCACACCCGAGCAGGCACAAGAGGTTCATTCCTTTATACGTGGTCGCTTGGCGGAGGATACTCCGGTAATAGGTGAGAAATTAAGAATCATCTATGGTGGGAGCGTAACGCCGAGTAACGCGATAGATTTGTTTGTCCAGCCCGACATTGATGGCGGATTGATTGGCGGTGCAAGTCTAGTTAGCGATACGTTTTTAGGAATTGTTGAAGCGGCAAAGGGTGCAAGTTAAATGTACGAAATTCTTTTAGTCGTTTATCTGTTGGTGTCACTGGCTCTGATTGGTCTGGTGATGATTCAGCAAGGTAAAGGGGCTGACATGGGCGCCTCCTTCGGCGCAGGGGCATCGAATACTGTATTCGGCTCCGGTGGTTCAGGTAGTTTCCTGACCCGAACAACAGCAATTTTGGCTACTCTGTTTTTCGTTATCAGCTTGTTACTTGGATCTCTGTCCACGCACAAGGTAAAGCAGGGTAGTGAGTGGGAAAATCTGCAACAAACCGAACAGGTTGAGCAGACTAAAGCGCCAGTGAGCAAAGACACTGACGTTCCCCAGTAAGAGAGTTTTGCCGTGGTGGTGGAATTGGTAGACACGCTATCTTGAGGGGGTAGTGCTCTAGGGTGTGCGGGTTCGAGTCCCGCCCACGGCACCAATTAAGCAGTGAGCTCGGGCAACCGAGTATATTATAGTCAAGCTGGCTCTTGTACCAAGACGTTCAACTGGCTATAATCTCGCACGATTCGGACGCGGGGTGGAGCAGCATGGTAGCTCGTCGGGCTCATAACCCGAAGGTCGTCGGTTCAAATCCGGCCCCCGCAACCAAATTTCACGCACTTCCTTTGCTCAGGAAGGCGGTCGCTGCGAGGCGACAATCAGGGTAAAGCGCCAAGCCCCGATTTGACATCGGGGCTTTTTGTTATGTGTAATTTATTCTGAATCTATCTCTATCTGGGCTTTATGCCCTTTTTTTGTTTTTCGGAGGGTGACTTTGGCTACGTTGGAACAACGTTTAATAGATCTGCTCGAGGCTCCGGTCGTCGCCTTGGGTTTTGAACTTTGGGGTGTTGAGTTTATCCGTGCGGGTAGCTACTCCACGTTGCGTGTCTACATTGATAGCGAGCAAGGTGTGACCGTAGAAAACTGTGCAGCAGTCAGCCATCAGGTTGGTGCCATCATGGATGTTGAAGATCCCATTACTGAGGAGTATTACCTCGAGGTGTCCTCCCCTGGTCTGGATCGCCCCCTGTTCAAGGTTGCCCATTTCGAAAAATACGTTGGCCAAGAGGCGGCGGTAACGCTTCGGATGGCAACAAATAACCGCCGCAAGTTCAAAGGCGTAATCAAAGCGGTGCAAGGCGACATGATCATCCTGACAGTAGACGGTAAGGACGACGTGTTGGCTTTCACTAATATCCAAAAAGCGAACATAGTGCCGAACTTTGGTTAACGAGGCTATCGGATATGAATAAAGAGATTTTGCTGGTCGTTGACGCCGTGTCCAACGAGAAGGCGGTACCCCGCGAGAAGATTTTCCAGGCTCTGGAAACTGCGCTGGCGACGGCGACCAAGAAGAAATATGAAGGTGAGATTGAAGTTCGAGTAGAAATCGATCGTAAGACCGGTGACTACGATACTTATCGCCGTTGGGTAGTGGTTGCTGATCAAGCGTCCATGGAAAATGCCTATGGTGAAATCACCCTGGAAGCGGCTCAGATTGATCAGCCAGATATCCAGATCGGTGAGTATGTTGAAGATCAGATCGACTCTGTGACTTTCGACCGTATCACGACCCAGACCGCCAAGCAGGTAATCGTGCAGAAAGTGCGCGAAGCTGAGCGTTCACAGGTTGTTGATCAGTTTAAAGACAAAGAAGGCACCATCATCAGTGGTGTGGTCAAAAAGAGCAGCCGTGACAATGTGATCCTGGATCTGGGCAGCAATGCAGAAGCGGTGATCTTCCGTGATGACATGTTGCCCCGCGAGACCTTCCGTCCCGGTGACCGGATCCGCGGTTTGCTTTATTCAGTGCGTCCAGAGGCCCGCGGTTCCCAGCTGTTTGTCAGCCGTTCCAGCCCTGACTTTCTGAAAGAGCTGTTTCGCATCGAAGTACCAGAGATCGGTGAAGAGATGATTGAGATCATGGGCGCTGCTCGTGATCCCGGTTCTCGCGCCAAGATCGCGGTAAAGACCAACGATCGTCGTATCGATCCTATCGGTGCCTGTATCGGTATGCGTGGTGCCCGGGTGCAAGCTGTGTCTGCCGAGCTCAACGGTGAGCGCGCTGATATTGTGCTATACGATGACAACCCGGCTCAGTACGTGATCAACGCCATGGCGCCGGCAGATGTGGCCTCCATCATTGTTGATGAAGACAACCACACCATGGACATCGCCGTGGAAGCCGCCAACTTGGCTCAGGCCATCGGTCGCAACGGTCAGAACGTGCGTCTGGCATCCCAGCTGACCGGTTGGGAGCTGAACGTGATGACTGTTGAAGACATGCGTAGCAAGCACCAGGCTGAAAACGACCGCATCATGAACCTGTTCACCAGCACCCTGGATATCGATGATGAGTTCGCCGGTCTGCTGATGGAAGAGGGCTTCTCCACTCTGGAAGAGATCGCCTTTGTTCCGGTCAATGAGTTACTGGCTGTCGACGGTCTGGATGAAGACATGGTCGAAGAGCTGCGTAACCGTGCCAAAGATGCCCTGACCACCAAGGCACTGGCGAAAGAAGAATCTTTTGATGGTGTTGAGCCTTCCGAAGATCTGCTGAATCTCAATGGCCTGAGCCGTGAAGTGGCTTATGCTCTGGCGGGCCGTGGTATTGGCACCCTGGAAGATTTGGCTGAGCAAGGGATTGATGACCTTGCTGATATCGAAGAGCTGACGGCCGAGAAGGCTGGTGAGCTCATTATGGCTGCTCGTAATATCTGTTGGTTCGGAGAAGAGCAGTCCGAGTAAGATCAAACGGAGGAAAATGAATGGCAGAAGTATCAGTCAAACAACTTGCCACTGACATCGACACACCGGTTGATCGTCTTCTCCAGCAGTTTGTCGATGCCGGTATCAGCAAGAGCAAGGCCGACGACATGGTCAGTGAGTCTGAAAAACAGAGCTTGCTGGCACACCTGAAGAAACAGCATGGGGGTGAAGAGATCGCCACGCCTGCCCGCATGACCTTGCAGCGCAAGACCAAGAGCACCATCAGTGTTCAAGGGACTGGCGGCAAGAATAAGGAAGTGCAGGTAGAAGTGCGTAAGTCTCGCACCTATGTAAGACGCTCGGCGCTGGAAGATGAACAGCGTCAGGCGGAAGCCGAGGAAAAAGCGCGTTTGGAAGCAGAAGAAAAAGCTCGTAGCGAGGCCGAGAACAAGGCCCGTCTCGAAGCTGAAGAGAAGGCTCGCCGTGAGGCTGAGCAGGCTCGTCGTGACGCTGAGGAAAAGGCGCGGATCGAGGCACAATCAAAGGCTCGACAGGCTCCCAAGCCCGCCAAAGCAGCCAGTAGCACAGCTCAGCAAGAGGCAGAAAAGATGGCCAAGCGCGAAGCAGAAGAACTGAAGCGCCAACAGGAATTAACCGCTTTGCAAAAAGCAGAAGAACTTGCCGCCAAGAAAGCCGAAGAGGCTCGTCTGATGGCAGAACAAAATGGCCCGCGCTGGGCTGAAGAAGAAGCCGCGCGTGCCAAAGAGAGCACTGATTATCATCTGACCACCAACAAGCATGCGCAAGCCGCAGAAGACGAGTTGGACCGGAAAGAAGAGACCAGTCGCCGCACCGCCGCTGCCGCAGCCGTAAAGGCTCCGAAAAAGCCGGGTCGTCGTGAAGATGATCGTGACTCACGTAACCCGCGTGCCCGTAAAGGCAAGCGTGGCAAGGTTGCGACTCCGCAAGCAATGAAGCATGGCTTCAACAAGCCTGCGGTCGTGGTTAACCGTGACGTTGTCATTGGCGAGACTATCACTGTTGCCGAACTGGCTAACAAGATGGCCGTCAAGGGTGTTGAAGTCATCAAGGCGATGATGAAGATGGGTGCCATGGCCACCATCAACCAGGTGATCGATCAGGAGACCGCTCAACTGGTCGCTGAAGAGATGGGTCACAAGGTTGTGCTGCGTCGTGAGAATGAGCTGGAAGAAGCGGTACTGTCCGATCGTGACGAGACCTCTGAAGCCAAGCCACGCGCACCGGTCGTGACCATCATGGGCCACGTTGACCACGGTAAAACCTCACTGCTCGACTACATCCGTAAGGCCAAGGTTGCTGCTGGCGAAGCCGGTGGTATTACCCAGCATATCGGTGCTTACCACGTCGAAACCGACAGTGGCATGATCACCTTCCTGGATACTCCGGGTCACGCTGCGTTTACCTCCATGCGTGCTCGCGGTGCCAAGTCTACCGATATCGTGGTACTGGTTGTTGCTGCCGATGACGGCGTTATGCCGCAAACCATCGAAGCGATTCAGCATGCCAAAGCGGCAGAAGTGCCGATCGTGGTAGCAGTCAACAAGATCGACAAGCCTGAAGCGGATCCGGATCGCGTTAAAACCGAGCTGGCCCGTTACAACGTGATGTCGGAAGATTGGGGTGGCGATAGCCAGTTCGTTCATGTCTCTGCCAAGTCAGGCGAAGGTATCGATGATCTGCTGGAAGCTATCTTGATCCAGTCTGAAGTACTGGAGCTGCGTGCGGTCGTTGATGGCATGGCAAGTGGTGTGGTTGTTGAATCCTTCCTCGACAAAGGTCGTGGTCCGGTTGCAACCGTACTGGTTCAGCAAGGTACCCTGCGTCAGGGCGACATCGTCCTGTGTGGTCTGGAGTATGGCCGCATTCGTGCGATGCGTGACGAATTGGGTCGCGATATCAAAGAAGCCGGTCCGTCACTGCCAGTGGAAATTCTGGGTCTGTCAGGCGTACCGTCTGCCGGTGACGAAGCCACTGTTGTCCGCGACGAGAAGAAAGCCCGTGAAGTGGCGCTCTATCGTCAAGGCAAGTTCCGCGACGTCAAGCTGGCTCGCCAGCAGAAGGCCAAGCTGGAAAACATGTTTGCTAACATGACCGAGGGCGAAGTGTCCGAAGTGAATGTGGTGATCAAGGCCGACGTACAGGGTTCAGTACAAGCCATCTGCGATGCGCTGGTACAGCTCTCGACCGAAGAAGTCAAAGTCAAGATCGTCGGCTCAGGTGTCGGTGGTATCACCGAAACTGACGCGACCCTGGCCGCCGCTTCCAGCGCTATCCTGGTAGGTTTCAACGTCCGTGCTGACGCATCTGCGCGCAAGGTCATCGAAGCCGAGAGCTTGGATCTGCGTTACTACTCCGTCATCTATGATTTGATCGACGAAGTGAAGCAGGCCATGAGCGGTAAGCTGGCCCCTGAATATCGTCAGGAGATCATCGGTCTGGCTCAGGTCCGTAGCGTCTTCAAGTCACCTAAGTTTGGTGCTGTTGCCGGCTGTATGGTCACTGAAGGTATCGTCAAGCGTTCCAACCGTATCCGTGTTCTGCGTGACAACGTGGTTATCTATGAAGGCGAGCTGGAATCCCTGCGCCGCTTCAAAGATGACGTTAACGAAGTGCGTAACGGCTACGAGTGTGGTATCGCAGTTAAGAACTACAATGACGTACGCGAAGGCGACCAGATCGAAGTTTACGAGACTGTTGAAATCCAACGGACGCTGTAAGCCGACATTGAGACAAAATAGGGGGCTACGGCCCCCTTTTATCGCAGGATAGAATATGGCCAGAGAATTCAGCCGTACCCGTCGGGTCGGACAGCAGATCCAGCGCGAAATTGCGCTGATCTTGCAGCGTGAGGTGAAAGACCCGCGTATTGGCATGGTGACAGTTTCTGATGTCGACGTGTCCAAAGATCTTAACTATGCAAAAATTTATGTGACTTTTTTGCAGTTGGAAAATGATAGCGATCGCATCAAGGAAGGCCTGCTGGGCCTGACAGAAGCCGCCGGTTATATCCGTAGCCTGCTGGGCAGCGCCATGCGCTTGCGGGTCGTGCCAGAGCTGCGTTTCTATTATGACCAGACCCTGGTCGAGGGGATGCGTCTGTCCAATCTGGTAACTAACACTGTGCGCGAAGACAAGCGTCGGATGGCCGAAGTAGGCCGCGACGAAGAGACTGACGCCACTCCGGATGACACAACAGAGGATAAAGCCTGAGATGTCCCGAAGACGTCGTTTCAAGGGCCGTGATGTGCACGGTATCCTGCTGCTGGACAAGCCAACCGGTCTGACCTCCAACGATCTGTTGCAGAAGGTCAAACGCATCTATAACGCTGCCAAGGCTGGCCACACTGGTGCTTTGGACCCGCTGGCAACCGGCATGCTGCCGATCTGCTTGGGTGAAGCGACCAAGTTCTCCCAGTATTTGCTGGATTCGGACAAGCGCTATGAGGTGACCGCCAAGCTGGGCGAGCGTACCAATACCAGCGACTCCGACGGTGAAGTGGTTGCCACTCGTCCGGTGAACGTGGCTATGGGTACCCTTATTGAGTCGCTGGACCAGTTCCGCGGCCCGATCATGCAGGTGCCGTCTATGTATTCTGCCCTCAAGCACAACGGCCGCCCACTTTATGAGTATGCCCGTGAAGGCATCGAGATCGAGCGGCCAGCCCGCCCTATCACGGTGTTTGAGCTCAAGCTCATTAGCTTTGAAGGCGATGAAGTGAAGCTGGAAGTGCATTGCAGCAAAGGCACCTATATTCGCTCTTTGGTGGATGATTTGGGTGAAGTGCTTGGCTGTGGCGCCCACGTCACTCAGCTGCGCCGTACTCAAGTTGCTACCTATCCTTATGAGCGGATGCTGACCTTGGCGCAGCTGGAGTGCATTCTCGAGCAGGCCAAGGTAGATGGTGTCCCGCCGCGCGAGCAGCTTGATCCGCTGCTGTTGCCGATGGAAACCGCGGTCGAAGCGCTGCCAGAGGTGAACATGCTGGCGGTGGTTGCCGCTTATGTGAATCAAGGCCAAGCGGTGCAGGTGCCTGGCGCCCCAACCAGCGGTCAGGTTCGTATGACGGTCGGCCCGGAGCGTGAGTTTATCGGTGTCGGTGAAATCGATGGTGAAGGTCGGGTTGCGCCCAAGCGTTTGGTGCGTTACCACGATGATCATAACGAGGAGTGATCCTCGGGTGGTATCAGGCTGACTTGCCCATCTTGTGTCTTTATCATTGCGCAAAGTGATGGGGACGATTATGATACCGCCCTCATTTCACGGCTGAATTAGAGATTGGCTGTGAACCTTTAAACACTCTACTGGAGTATACTCATGTCTCTAAATGCTGAGATCAAAGCGTCCATCGTTGCTGACAACGCTCGTTGCGCTAACGACACTGGTTCCCCCGAAGTGCAGGTTGCCCTGCTGACTGCCCAGATCAACCATCTGCAAGGTCACTTCAAGCAGCACGCTAAAGACCACCACGGTCGTCGCGGTCTGCTGCGCATGGTTTCCCAGCGTCGTAAGCTGCTGGACTACCTGAAGCGTAAAGATGTTCAGCGTTATGCTGCTCTGATCGCCAAGCTGGGTCTGCGTCGTTAATCGACCATCAGATTTTGCAAAAAAGGGGAACCGTGAGGTTCCCCTTTTTTATTGTGCTTCAGGGCGTTAGCCGTCTCACAGAATTCGTGTCGCCGCTTACCTTTTGCAGTGAATCAAGTATACTTGTGCGCGAATTTAAAGAGCCAAATTGTAAAAAAAGGAAATTCACGTGAATCCTATTGTAAAGTCATTCCAGTACGGTCAACACACCGTCACGCTGGAAACCGGTGTGATGGCCCGTCAAGCCACTGCGGCCGTTATGGTCAGCATGGACGATACCTGCGTATTTGTGACCGTAGTTGGTAAGAAAGAGGCCGATCACGGCCGTGATTTCTTCCCGCTGACCGTCAACTACCAGGAGCGTACTTATGCTGCTGGTCGTATCCCGGGTGGTTTCTTCCGTCGTGAAGGCCGTCCGAGCGAAGGTGAGACCCTCACTTCCCGCCTGATCGACCGTCCTATTCGCCCGCTGTTCCCGGAAGGCTTCCTCAATGAGGTTCAGGTGGTTGCCACCGTCATGTCCGTGAATCCGCTGGTTTCTCCGGACATCGTTGCCATGATCGGTGCCTCTGCGGCACTGGCCATCTCCGGTATTCCGTTTGGTGGCCCAATTGCCGCCGCGCGCGTCGGTTACATGAACGGTCAGTACATGCTGAACCCGACTACCGCTGAACTGCCGCAGAGCGATCTGGACCTGGTGGTTGCCGGTACTGCCAACGCGGTACTGATGGTTGAATCTGAAGCGGCCATCCTCTCTGAAGAGGTGATGCTGGGCGCCGTGGTATTTGGTCACGACCAGATGCAGGTCGTCATCAATGCGATCAACGAGTTTGCTGCCGCCGTTGGCACCAAGCCGTGGAACTGGACTGCCCCTGCCGTCAACGAGCCACTGAAAGCCAAGATTGCCGAGCTGGCAACTGCCGAACTGGGTGAAGCCTATCGCATCACTGAGAAAGCAGTACGTTACGAAGCTATCGGTGCCATCAAGGCACGGGTGGTTGAGCAGGTCATTGCTTCCGGCGTTGCCGACGATGCCAAGAAGATCGGTGAAGAGTTCCACAGCCTGGAAAGCCGCATCGTCCGTGGCCGCGTAGTGCGTGGCGAGCCGCGTATCGATGGTCGCGATCCGGAAATGATCCGTGCCCTGTCTGTCGGCACCGGCATTCTGCCCCGTGCTCACGGTTCTGCTCTGTTCACCCGTGGTGAAACTCAGGCCATCGTGGTTGCGACCCTGGGTACCGAGCGTGACGCTCAGAACATCGACGAGCTGACCGGCAACCGCGCTGATCGCTTTATGCTGCACTATAACTTCCCGCCATACTGCGTTGGCGAGACCGGCATGATGGGTAGCCCGAAGCGTCGTGAAATCGGTCACGGTCGTCTGGCCAAGCGTGGCGTTGCTGCCGTGATGCCAAGCGCTGCCGAATTCCCGTACGTGGTGCGTGTGGTGTCTGAAATCACCGAATCCAACGGTTCCTCCTCCATGGCTTCTGTCTGTGGTTCCTCCCTGGCGCTGATGGATGCGGGTGTGCCGATCAAGGCCTCTGTTGCCGGTATCGCCATGGGTCTGGTGAAGGAAGAAGAAGGTTTCGTCGTGCTGTCCGACATCCTGGGTGACGAAGATCACCTGGGTGACATGGACTTCAAAGTAGCCGGTACTACCGAAGGTATCACCGCGCTGCAGATGGACATCAAGATCGAAGGCATCACCAAAGAGATCATGGAGATTGCCCTCAAGCAAGCTCGTGGTGCGCGCCTGCACATCCTGAAAGTCATGGACGAAGCCATCCAGGCTCCGCGTACTGAAATCTCTGATTTTGCTCCGCGTATCCACACCATCAAGATCAATCCTGAGAAGATCAAGGACGTGATCGGTAAGGGTGGTTCTGTGATCCGGGCGCTGACCGAAGAGACCGGCACCAACATCGAGCTGGATGATGACGGTACTGTTCGCATCTCCGCCGTGGCCAACGAAGCGGCCATGGAAGCGATCCGTCGTATCGAAGCGATCACCGCCGAGATCGAAGTGAACCGCATCTATGAAGGCAAAGTGGTACGTTTGGCTGACTTCGGTGCCTTCGTCAACATCCTGCCGGGTAAAGATGGTCTGGTACACATCTCCCAGATCACCGATGCCCGCGTGCAGAACGTGGCTGACCACCTGACCATCGGTGACGTGGTTAAGGTGAAAGTACTGGAAGTGGACCGTCAGGGCCGTGTTCGTCTCTCCATCAAGGAAGCGAACGCCCCGACCGAAGCAGCCCCTGCTGCTGACGCCGCGCCAGCTGCCGAGCAAGTGCCTGCAGCTGAATAAGTCGCTGACCCGATACCGGATCTGTTCCGGTCAGGTTACGCAGTCCGGCTCCCCTTGGGGAGCCGGACTTTTTTTGGCTCTAAAGAAGGCAAAACGCTATCTCTGTGCTAGCTAACAAGGCGCGATCAATGAGTGTGAAGGGGATAAAGCAAAAGACGAAAAGACGGGGGAGAGCACCAGGCAACTTGGGGATAGAGAGGAGCCTGAGTAGTCAGGCTCCTGAGCGGAATTAGGCCTCGGTGGCGTTGGCCTGCTGGCACCCTTCGACGGCGTGGGCAATCAGCTCCAGCGCGCTCTTGTCGCACGGGGGCAGCTCGGCATCGCACGCCTTGATGGGGGTGACGCGATCGCCCCACTTGATGATGGCTGCGCCCCAGGTCAGGCCTGCGCCGAAGGCGGCAGTCAGCAGATAGGAGTTTGGTGTGACGCGTCCTTGTTCCAGCGCCTCACACAGGGCGATAGGAACAGTCGCGGCTGAGGTGTTGCCGTAATTTTCGATGTTGACCATCACCTTGTCCATCGGGGCATTCATCCGCTTGGCCAGGGTCTCAATGATGCGAACGTTAGCTTGATGGGGCACGATGAGATCGATCTGCTCAGGGGTAATACCAGCCTGGCTAAGCGCAGATGTGGTGGCCTCGCCCATCCCGCGCACCGCACGCTTGAAAATCTCCTGGCCTTCAAAGTTGAAGGTGTACAGGCCATCCACATCAGCAAAACGCACCCGATCGGTACCAAAGTTCGGCACGTGCAGGATCTCTCTTGCTTCGCTGTCACAGCCCAGTTTGTTGGCAATCAAGCCACACGCCTGCTCGCTCGCCTCGATCACCACGGCCCCTGCGCCATCACCAAACAGCACTGCGGTATCGCGGCGGGTCCAGTCCAGCAGGTAGGTCAGACGCTCGGCACCGATCACCAGCACTTTCTTCATCATGCCACTTTGCACCAAGGAGGTGCCGACCGACAGGGCGTAGACAAAGCCGGTGCAGGCAGCATTGAGGTCGAATACGGCGGCGTTGATGGCACCGAGTTTCTGCTGCACCGCAGACGCTGCGTTGGGCGCCAGCGTATCTGGGGTGGCTGTCGCCAGAATGATGCAGTCGATGTCAGTGGCATCCAGCCCGGCACAGGCCAATGCCCGGCGACTGGCCAGGGTGGCGAGATCCGAGGTACTGACGTGGGAGATCCGGCGAGCCTTGATTCCGGTGCGTGGATAGATCCACTCATCTGACGTATCCATGATGGTACTGAGGTCGTCGTTGGTCAGCACTGAGGGTGGCAGGCATTTGCCCCAGCCGGTGATATTGGCGTATTTCATTTTGTTACAGCTTCTCAACGTGGGCCGCCCGCGGGCAGAAAATGATAAAATTATGCCGTACATGGGGATTTCTGTCATCTTAGGGTCATGGTAGCTGGCTGGTGACAGGGGCGAGCAGGGGAGTGTCGGTCAATAGTGTGTAAACGGCAGGTGCCGGTTAGCCTACTATAGCCGACCAATTGGCGTGGTAGAGGCGTGGTCATTGCTGTGATTGAATGTGGCGATACCTGCTTGAGATCAACAGATAGCAAGGAAGAGTGATGGAACTAACGAGTTGGCTGGCATTGGCAACCATTTGCGTGATGGGGGCGATCAGCCCGGGGCCCAGTCTGGCGCTGATCATCCGCAACACGGTGCAGGGTGGGCAGGGGCACGGGGTCGCCACTGCACTCGGTCACGGCCTTGGGGTTGGTATCTATGCGCTGGTTACCGCGCTTGGTCTCTCCATCCTGATCACCCAGACCCCGATCCTGTTTGATCTGATCCGCTACGGTGGCGCAGCTTTTCTTGCCTGGCTTGGGATAAAAGCCTTGCTGGCCAAGCCAGCCCTGGGCGAGCCGACCGAAGCACTGCACCCGCTGCGCGGGCGACAGGGAGCCTTTGAAGGTTTTATGGTGGCGTTTCTTAATCCCCAGCTCGCCATTTTCTTTATTGCTCTGTTCAGCCAATTGGTGCAGGTCGATACCGGCTGGCGTGAAGGGGGCGTGATGATGCTCACTGCTGGCGGTATTGATGCGCTCTGGTATGTACTGGTGGCGTTGGTGCTCTCTCGCGGCCCGGTACTCGGGTGGCTCAAAGCCAAGTCTTTTATCATCGACAAGGTCAGCGGCCTGGTGCTGCTGGGGCTGGCCATCAAGGTCGTTATCTAATCCTGTATTTTGTGGCTATCTTAAGCGGGATCAAGGCGCGCGGATGATGAATGGGCTAGAGTAGCGGACATTTGCTGTCCGCCCTGATCCCGAGACCATGCACCAGAATAAGCATCTAAGCCACAACAACCGGTTGGAGCTGCTCGCCCCGGCCAAGAACCTCGCCTATGGCATTGAAGCCATCAATCATGGCGCTGATGCCGTCTACATGGGCGGCCCTGCTTTTGGCGCCCGCAGTGCGGCGGGTAATTCCATCGAGGATATCGAAGCGCTGGCGCGTCATGCCCACCGTTTCGGCGCTCAGGTCTTCGTTGCGTTCAATACCCTGCTGCACGATCATGAGCTGGAGCAGGCTCAGCGGCTGACCCACCAAATCTACGAAGCGGGTGCCGATGCGCTGATCGTGCAGGATATGGGACTGTTGGCGCTCGATCTGCCGCCCATCGCACTTCATGCCAGTACCCAGACCGACAACCGCACCCCGGAGAAGGTGAAGTTTCTGCAGGATGTGGGCTTCTCTCAGGTGGTGCTGGCGCGCGAGCTGTCGCTCGAACAGATCCGCGAGATCAGTGCGGCGACCAATGTGCAGTTGGAGTTCTTTATCCACGGCGCGCTCTGCGTTTCTTACAGCGGCCAGTGCAACATCAGCCATGCTCGTACCGGCC
>JBOFSK010000344.1:0-4669 GCA_051651505.1 Aeromonas sp. | reverse complement strand
GAGTGAGATTGCTCCACTCACCCAGGGCCAGTCGATCTCCCTTAATGGAGAAGCTATCGAGCCGCAGGGCAGGTGCACTCAGGCTACCGTTGAGGCTCAGATCTTTCAGTTCACTGGCCATCACCGCTGGTGCCAGCTTGATTTGGGTCTGCCCCTTGATATCGAAAGCGAGCTTGTCGGCACTCCCCTTGGCGGCCAACGTCACGGGCACCCACTGCTCCGTCATCAGCTGCCCGATATCGAGATCGAGGCGATCCAGTCGCAGCACGGTGCCGTTGCGATCATCCTGCACCAGGGCGCTGGCTTGGGAGAGCGCCACCCCCTGCAAGCTGATCTGCCAGGGCTGCTTATTATCTGTCGGCACGGGGGGGGCCGCGGGCGTCACAGGCTCGCCGGTTGCTGTCGCCGCTGGGGCAGCAGCGTCTTTGAGCAGGCCGCTCAGATTGGAGCTGCCATCCGCTTTGGTCTGGATAAAGAGATGAGCGCCACTCAAGGTCACCTTGCCGATCTCCAGTCGCTGGGAGAGCAGCGGTAACAGCGCCACCGACGCCTCCCCCTGCTCGAAACGGACCAGATCCGGCTCGGCAAAACCGGCCGGATTGCGCAGGGCAACCTGCTCCAGCGAGAGGCCGAGACTCGGCCAGAAGCGCCAGTCAATAGGCCCCGCCATCACCAGCTCGCGGCCGGTGCTGTTGCGCACCTGCTCTGCCAACTGGGGTTTAAATTGATTGGGGTCGATCAGACTGACCAGAGCCGCCATCGTCACCACGGCAGCGCTCGCCACCCCCAACACTATGTAGATGATCTTCTTCATAATCAGCACCTCTGATACGGTTTCTGCTGTTGACTATATCACCAAGGCAGCCACAACCGGCGGTAGCAGTGCCATGGCAGATTTATCGACATTCGCGTATCACAGTCCGCACAATCAGCAAAATGGCGCACAGGAAACTCGTCATAATAAAGTGTCATAAAACCGCCAATCCCAGACTATTTATTCAGCAATGGGTTGCAAGAACATTACATACGCTGCCACACGGCCACTGACTGCAATAAATAATCAACAAAGATGTAACCACTCCATGTTTTGTAGCAGGTGAGCGGCGCACCAATCGGAAATTACATTTCCGTTTTCATATCTCAAGTGTGATTAATGTTCATTTTTATCCACCACCGCGTTAGTATTATAGTGACAGAAATAATAGTAAATACTGACTGGCGCAATCATAACCAATGACAAAAAATGACCGACAACGGATTATTAAAACCCACTTAATCCTCGAGAAAGAAGTCAGCGTAAAAACCTTGGCTGGCATTTTTTCGGTCACTGAACGCACCATTCGCAATGATTTACACACCTTAGCCAAACAGAAAATATGTGAAACCTTCTATGGTGGGGCTCGTGCGATACAGTACGAGGGGGATATTTATTTCGAGTCGACTTACTTGAATAACGTATCCAGCCAGCTCAAAACACCGCATGCGAGCAAAGGTACTAGCAACACTGAGGTTGATGTTTCAGCACCGACAATTTATATCCTTGGCTCTTTTAATATCGATATCGTGTTAGAAGTTAATGATTTCCCCAAGGCGGGTGAAAGCGTGCTGGCGCACTCAACAAAATATTATGGCGGCGGCAAAGGTGCCAATCAGGCCATTGCTGCAGCAAAAATAAGCAACCATGTCCATTTGACAATCAAAGTCGGCCAGGATGTCTTTGCCGAAAATGCGAAAAGCTATTTGGCCAATGCTAATATCGCATCATTAAATATTCTCGACGATGCTGAAAATCCGACCGGCAATGCCATTATTTTAATCTCGCAGCCCTCTGGCGAGAACAAAATCGCGATTAATCTTGGGGCGAACAATCACCTGACGGTCGATGACATCATCCATGACCTTGACCTGATCCGAGACTGCCGGGTGTTTTTAACCCAGCTTGAAAATAACTTTGACATTATGTCGTTAGCCACGACTTATGCTAAAAAAAGTGGAGCGATCACCATTGTTAACCCAACCCCATATAATGCCAAGATAAAAACTATCCTGCCATTTATTGATATAATTACGCCAAATGAGATCGAGGCATCAGATTTATCCGGATTGCCGGTTTATGATGTTCCATCAGCGAAACAAGCCGCCGCCGAGATTTATAATATGGGCGTAGCCCACGTCATTATTACCTTGGGTGAAAAAGGCTGCCTTTATTACAATGGCGAACGCCACATTTACTTAGCAGGTCATAAAGCAGCAGTCATTGACAGCAGTGGCGCCGGTGATTCATTTAATGGGGCACTGGCGGCATCCATCGCTAATGGCAAGTCAATTGAAGATGCACTGATATTTGCCAATGCATTTGCTTCGTTAAAAGTTGAACGGCGTGGGGCATCGAATATGCCAGATGTTTCATTGGTCCATGCCAGATTACAAGCACAGCAACTATAGCTATTAATATCACCGTTATAGCAGGCTTTACCGCCTGTCTTGGATGTATATCAACCCTTGTCGAGGTCTTTATGCTCGTTATCCATTCATACCCTGTTGCCATTATTATGTGCATCATCACCATGATTTGTTGGGGCTCTTGGGCCAATACCACCAAGTTAGTCGATGAAAAAAAATGGCCCTTCCAGTTATATTACTGGGACTACTGCATCGGTATTTTACTGTTTACTCTGGTGTTGGCCTTTACCCTGGGTTCATCTGGTACAGAAGGCCGCAATTTTGTCGCTGACCTGCAGCAGGCCGACTGGCAAAATCTGGGCCTCGCCATGCTCGGTGGCGTTATCTTTAACCTCGGTAACATCTTGCTGGTTGCCGCCATCGCATTGGCAGGCATGGCCGTGGCCTTCCCCGTCGGGGTCGGTATTGCCTTGGTGCTTGGGGTCATTGTCAACTACATGGCAACTCCGCAAGGTGAGCCTTATGTGCTGTTTATTGGTGTGGCGTGTGTAGCTATCGCCATTATCTTGACCGCGACCGCCTATGGCCGCCTCAAGCAGCAACAAAGTGCCAAAGTGCGTGGTTTGATCACCGCCATTATTGCCGGGGTGGTGATGGGCTGGTTTTATCGCTTTGTGGCCGCGTCCATGGCGCCTGATTTTTCTACCCCTGCTGCGGGTCTGCTCACCCCTTACTCCGCGCTGGTCTTTTTCGCCATCGGGGTGCTGCTCTCCAGCTTTGCATGGAACACTGTGATGATGAAAAAGCCGATTTCCGGCCCCGTCATTAATGGTCGTGATTACTTTAAAGGCAGCGTAAAAGAACATTCAGTGGGTATTTTGGGTGGCATCATCTGGAGTATCGGCATGAGCTTTAGCATCCTTGCCTCTGGCCCTGCCGGTTATGCCATCTCCTATGGCTTAGGCCAAGGCGCAACCATGATTGCGGTTATTTGGGGGGTCTTCGTGTGGCGTGAATTTGCCAAGGCGCCCGCAGGTACCAATAAACTGATCAGCTCCATGTTTGCCTGCTATGTGCTCGGCATCGTGCTCATCATCTCGGCCAATACTATCTAACCCACAGGATATTATTTATGTTGAATCAAAAGATTGTCGTTCTGGGTAGCACCAATCAGGATCTGGTCAATAAATCCGCTCATTTGCCGCAAAAAGGCGAAACCATTATCGGCCATGAATTTTTCAGTGCACGCGGTGGTAAAGGGGCTAATCAGGCGGTGGCAGTCAGTCGCCTTGGTGGCAAACTGAGTTTTATCTCCTGCCTTGGCCAAGATGATTTTGCTAATCAGCTGATCGCCGATTATCAACACGCTGGCATGGATACCAGCAAGATGGTGCAACTGGCCGATGTGGCGACCGGGCTGGCGCTGATCATGGTCGATGCACAAGGTAACAACTGCATCAGCGTGGCGCCCAATGCCAACGCCATGCTCAATACTGCCTTTGTCAGTGAGCACCTCGATACCCTGCGCCAGGCTGACTATCTGCTGATGCAGTTAGAGACACCGATCGAAGGGGTCGAGTTGGCTGCCAAAGAGGCACACTTGGCCAATACCTATGTCATTGTCAATCCGGCACCGGCCAAGCCGTTGAGTGACCACGCTTACCCTTATATCGATCTCATTACCCCCAATGAGACCGAAACCGAAATCCTGACGGGTATCAAGGTTACCGATCACGCCAGCGCCGAAGCGGCAGCGACCCAGTTGCAACAAAAAGGGGTCAAGAACGTCATTATTACTCTGGGTGAAAAAGGGGCCTACTTGCAAAGTGCCGATGGCATCAAGGAGATCATTGCCGGTTTCAAGGTGGACGTAAAAGACACCACTGCGGCGGGCGATACCTTCAATGGTGCCCTGACCGTCGCATTGAGCGAAGGTAAGTCTTTGCGTGATGCAGTACTGTTTGCTCACGGCGCCAGCGCGATTTCAGTGAGCCGGATGGGGGCACAAAGCTCCATCCCCAGTCGCGAGGAAGTGCTGCACTTCACCCGCTAAGTCACACCACTGACATAAGGGGCTGATCAGTTATCACTGATCAGCCCCTTTGTTATCACGTTCGCGTTGCTGGCGGCTTGTTAAGGTCTTTGCATCTAGGATGCCTTGCAATTAGCGCTTGAGCTGGCCCATCACATGCATTTCGCAGCGGTTGCAATCAAAGCGCAAGCGGAAGGTGTCTTTACCCATTTTGAGCTCCAGCGGCTCGGCCTT